>CALBZE010000093.1 GCA_937889645.1 uncultured bacterium | reverse complement strand
GGTTCTCGTCGGCTTCGTCGGGCGGACGCCTGTCGTCCTCGGTTTCGACGGCGCCAGTCCGCTCGAGGCCACGTGGGACTTCACGGTGCTCAAACTCGGCGGCGAGGCGGCGAAGCCGACCGCGAACGCGGACGTGATCGGGGCCGTGCTCGATCTCATCCGGAAGGTGAACGCGGCGCACAATGGTGCGGCGACGGCGCCGTATCCAGGGATCGAGGCCGACGTGGCGCAGATCCAAGCCCAGCTCGCCGCGATGAAGACGCGCTCAGCGTGACGCCTTCTTTTGTTCGGGCGGATGGTCGTGGACCTCGTCTGCCTGGACGACCTCGACGAATTCGCGTCCGAAACGAACGACGAGCTCGATTTGTTCGCGCAGGACGTCTACCACCGCCTCCTCGAGGACTACGGGAGCAACCCGGACGACGAGGACCGCGGCGTTGGCCTCCTGTCGAGGCTCTCCGGTAGCGACGATCCGATCATGATCGGCCGCCTCATCGAGGCGGACATCCTGAAGGACCCGCGCGCCTTGACGTGTGTCGCTCGCGTCGAGCGCAGAGGCGTCGGAAACGAAGGCGTGACCGCTCACGTCGACATCGAGATCACGACCACCGACGGTCTTCTGCATCTCGGATACGACGTAAGCGCGGATGGGACGGTCGAAGGAGGGATCGTCCGATGATCCCTCTCGACGCTCTCCTCCAGCGCGTCACGCCGGACGAGTACATGGCGAAGTTCGACTCCGTCCTGACTCGGCTCGGCGTCGACGTGACGAAGTTCCGCAAGGGCGGCGTGCTGCGCGTGCTGCAGCGCGCGCAGGCGATGACGTTCTCCGGCCTGACGGAGATCATGTACAACGCGATCCGCTGCGGCTTCCTCGACCACGCCGAAGGTCCGTGGCTGACGCTGTTGGCTTGGTACGTCTTCGGTGTCGAGAGGCGCGCCGCGCAGCCGGCGAGCGGATTCGTGACGCTCACGAACACCGGAGGCGGCTCGTTCCTGCCGGGCGACTATCCGCCCGGCAGCGTGCGCTTCTACGCGTCCCGCACTGGAAAGCGGTACTTCAACGCGCAGCCGCTCGACCTCGCTCCGTTCCAGACGAAGAAGCTCGAGGTTGTCGCGGTCGAGGTCGGGCGCGACTCGTGGGCAGCCGCCGGTGACATCGACTCGATCGAGACGTCTCTTCTCGGTGTCGAGGTCACGAACGAGGAGGCCGTCGTTGGGCTCAACGAGGAGACCGACGAGGAGCTTCGCGCCGCGTGTCGAGCGAAGCTCGCCAGCCTTAGCGATCTCGGTCCTCGTGGCGCGTACGAGTGGGCCGTTCGCCAGGCTCGGCGGCTCGACGGCACGCCGACGGCGATCAACCGTGTACACGTCCCCGAGGGCTCGTGGGACGCGATCGTGAGAGTCACACTCGCGAGTCCGTCGGGAGCTCCGATCGCGAACGACATTGCCGCAGCAGAGGAGGCCATCGAGGCGATGGCGCGACCGTCCGGCATCAAGGTCGAGGTCGCTGCGGCCAACGTCGTCCCGTTCGATCGCACGGTGACGATCTGGGTGCGTCGCACGAACGGCCTCGACCTCGATGGGGTGCGAGCGCAGGCGTTCCAGGCGATCGCCGAAGGGATCTCGACGTATCCCATCGGCGGAATCCGGAAGCCGCCGCACGCGCTCGGCGCGCTCTACGCCGACTGGGTGAGGGCGGCGTGCAGGGTGCACCCATCGGTGTTCGACGTAGATCTGGACGACGAGTCGGATCTTCCCCTTGCGCCCGACGCGGTCGCCACGTGGGCGGGCTCCGTTCAGGTTCGGTCGGTGTGATGGCTGGGCGGCTGATCGACGGCATCGACCGGATTGTGCCTTGGTGGCTGAGCTACCGGCCGCAGTTCGAGCTCGCCGCCAAATACCTCTGGACGAGCGCGCTCATGTGCGACGCGCTGATTCATGCCCTGCTCGAGGGAATCCAGGCGGCATGGCCTGGGCGCGGAACGCCGACGGCGCTGCGTGAGATCGGCGTCACGCGCGGAATCGTCCGAGGCCTCTCCGACACGGATGAGGAGTATGCCGCTCGGCTGCGCGGATGGCTGGACAGGTACCGGCGCATGGGGTCCGACGAGGCGATCGCTCGCGCGCTGCACGAGTACCTGCTCTCGCGCCCGATGGTCCGTGTTGTCGATCGGCACGGTCAGTGGACGGAGATCGACACGGTCGGGAACCTCCGCACGTTCACGGCGCCGTGGGACTGGGACAGCGTCTCGCATCCGAACGCTGCGACGGAGCGGCCGACGGACATCTGGGTGATCGTCTACGGCGCCGCGTACCAACACGTGCCGGACTGGACCGCGCTCGATCCTGGATACGGGCTCGGTCACAACGTTCCGGTGACGGAGTCCGATCAGGCGATTGCACTGCTCAAGCAGTGGAAGAACGCGCACAACTTCGTTCGCTGCGTCATCTGGGTGGACGACCCCTCGGAGCTCGACCCAGAAAACAACGTCGGACTGCCTGATGGGCAGTGGGGCTACTGGAGCAAGGACGACGGCTCCGGGAATCGGATTCCGAGTCGGAATCTGAACTTTCGTTATTGGGAGTTCGATCAGCTATGAGCGCAAACGTCCCTGGGAATCCCGCTTCGTGGCCTGCGACGGTGCCGCTTGTCTCGGACGAGACGCCTCCGCAAGCGTCTTCGTTCAATCCGAGCATCGAGACGCTCGCCGATCGGACGGCGTTCCTGTACGACCAGCTCCCGAAGCTGTCTGCGCCCATCGAGCTTACGTCGAACGACACGGTGACGGTGCCTCCAGGCGCGACGCACGCCCTCTACGAGATGTGCGGCGGCGGCGGTGGTGGTGGAAGCGGCGGGCCGGCCGCAGGCTCCGACCGCCTGTCGTGCGGCGGCGGCGGCGGCGGAGGGGCGGTCCTCGCCGTGGGCATCATCGAGGTAGTCGCGGGCGAGACGCTCACCGTCGAGATCGGCGCGGGCGGAGTCGGCGCCGCGAGCGGTCCCATGCCCGCCAATGGCGGCGACGGCGGCGACACCGTGATCAAGCGTGGAGGTACGGTGATCGCGCTCGCTCGTGGCGCAGGAGGCGGATCGGGTGGGTCGAACCTCAACGAGGTGGCGTGGCTCGACATAGACAACGCCAATGGGGGCGGCCTGCACTACTACGCGGTCGCGATGGGCGGACCGCCGGTCCGCGGGACGCTCGTGGCGTTCAGCCATTCAACCGACGCTTGCGCTCACGTTGCGAACGCCCCGCACGTCGGTGGGCGCGGGCGCAGCGGAAACGGTCTGCATGCATTCCTCCTCAACGAACGAGGAGGGGGCTCGCCGCAGGGCTTCATCGGAGGGGTCTGCGGTGACACGGGGCTCAACGCGAGCTCATACCTCGGCGGCGGCGGCGGCGGCGGCGGAGGGGCAGGCCCTTACGGCCACGGCGCCAACGGAGGCAACGGAGGCAACGCGAACAACGCGGGCGCCGGTACGTCGGGGAGCGCGGGTGCGTCCGCAGTGGCCGGCAGCGGAGCGGGCGGGGGCGGCGGTGGCGCCGCAGGCGCGTCGTCTTCGGGGAGCGTGAACGGCGGCGCGGGTGGCAACGGCGGTAGCGGCCGCTGCCGCCTCTTTTTCTACCGGAAGACGGGGAGCTGATCGATGGCGCGTTGGGGTTGGCTCGGCACCATCCTAGGGCCCTGGATCTTGCGCAAGCTGGGCGTCAACTACCCGCAGCGCCCAGTCATCGAGCTCATCGAGGGCGACGGCGTCGAGATCGATGTCGAGGATGATCCGGCAACGGAGGCGACGAAGGTCACGATATCCGCGAGCGGTGGTGGCGGTGACGGGCCGGAGATCCCCGCCGGCAACGAAAACGACGTCGTCGGCCTCGACGGCGCCGGCGGCCTCAAGAACCTTGGTCCGATGCCGCCTCCGGGCGAGGCAAACACGACGAGCAACGTCGGCTCGGGCGAAGGGCAACTCGCTCTCCCCAAGAGCGGCGTGAACCTCCCATTCCGCACGCTCAAGGCTGGATCGAACGTCACGATCACCACTGGCACCAACGAGGTGACGATATCCGCGAGCGGCGGCAGCGGAGGCCCGTCGGTCTCCGGCTCTGGGCTCGCCACCGTCACGGGCGGATCGTTCGACCCCAACGCGCTCGCGTGGGGTAGCGCGAACACGGTGCTCGTCAGCAGCGGAAGCGGAGGTACGTTCGTTCAGATCACGAACGCGCATGTGGCGAGCAACGCCAACATCGCAGTGACGAAGCTCGCTGCTGGCTCCCCCAACACCGTCCTCACCACGAACGGCAGCGGGACGATCACGTGGGGCGCAATCAACCTCGCCAGCAGCATGACGACCGGGACGCTGCCCATCAACAAGGGCGGCACCGGCGTCACGGTGCTTCCTGGCTCGACGGGCAACCCGCTGATCAACAGCGTCGGCGCGCTCGGCGCGGCGACGAACTGGACCTTCAACACTTCTGGCGGGCTCGTCGGCGGCAGCGGGAGCTTCATCTCAGTTGGCGGCGGCACAGTCGCCACGACCGGCCTCGTGCGAATTCCCTTCAATAACAACGCCTCGATGCCCGTCATCATTGCCCGAGGGACCGGCGGCAACGACAGGCCCTGCATCTCGTGGGGCCCCGGTGATGCGTGGTTTTTCGGCTCGACGAGCACCGACTTCCACGCGCGCGGCGTCGTCGCAAACATGAGCTTTACGGGCAACTGCACGATCTCCGGCATCGTCGGAAACATGCTCTTTTCGGGCGCCTGCACGATCTCCGGCACAGGTTCCGTCGCGTTGCAACTCAGCAGCGTCACGAACTTCGTGATCGACACGACGGGCGTCTCGATCCAGCCCGGCGGCACGCAAAGGGCGTCCTTCACGTCGGA
>CALBZE010000092.1 GCA_937889645.1 uncultured bacterium | reverse complement strand
AATAGAAAGTTCGATACAAGCCCTAACAGAACACCAATTGTTGGCGTTCGGAATTACCTTTGTCTGACCCTTTGGCGCTCTCGCGCCGGCCCGCGGGAAGGTATGCCCACGGGCAGGGCCCACACAGACATGCACAACCTCGGCTGTCAAACAGCAGGTGGCGCAACTGCGCCAGACAGACGCTTAAGATAACGAGCGGCGCCCTATTCGTCAACCCCGGTCGGGGGAATGGGCGCCGAAGCGTTGGACCGCTTTCCGAACTCCGCGCCCGGACCCGCGTCGCGCCCGGGCGCGGCGTGGCGTCAGTCCCAGTCCTCGCGGCGAGGACGGCGGCCGATCACTTCCTCGTCATCGGCCTCCTCCCACTCATCCTCCCAGTCGTCCTCGTCCTCCCACTCGTCCTCGTCCTCGTCCCAGTCGTCCTCGTCCCAATCGTCGTCGTCCCAGTCCTCCTCCTCCCACTCCTCCTCGTCGAACTCGTCTTCGTCGAAGGAAACGAGGATGGTCTCGTCCTCCCAGACGGGGAGCGAGTCGCGAGTCAGCACGTCCGCCATTGCGGGTCCTCCTTGCCAGACGGTCTGCGCGAGACCGGAAAGCATGGAATACTTTGAAGCAACGTCGCGAAAGTATACGACGATCGCCTTATGTCAAGGGGTTTGGGGCCCTCCGGGCGTCAGCTCGCCTTTCGCGCCGCCTTCTTGCGCTCGTGACCCTTGAGGTGGCGCTTCCTGAGGCGGATGGCGGCGGGCGTGACCTCGACCAGCTCGTCGTCCTCGATGAACTCGAGCGCGGCCTCGAGAGTGATCTGGCGAGGCGGCTCGAGGAGGATGTTCTCGTCGGATCCGGCGGCGCGGATGTTCGTCAGCTTCTTCCCCTTGGCGACGTTGACCTCCATGTCGCCGGATCGGGCGTTCTCGCCGACGATCATCCCCTCGTAGACCTCGACGCCGGGGCCGATGAAGAGCGTGCCCCGTTCCTGGAGGTTGTAGAGCGCGTAGGCGACGGAGGTTCCGTCGACCATGCTGACCATGACGCCGCGGTCGCGGCTGCGGATCGAACCGGCCCAGGGGCCGTACCCGGAGAAGCGGTGGTGCAGCGTCCCCTCCCCGCGCGTGTCGGTCAGGAACTCGCTGCGGTAGCCGAAGAGGCCGCGCGCCGGGACGTGGAAGACGAGGCGCGCGAGGCCGGCCGCCGCGCCCGTTCGCGTACCCGCGCCGCGCATCTCGCGCAGCTCGCCGCGCCGCGAGCCGAGCTTCTCGATGACGACGCCGACGTACTCCTCCGGGACGTCGACGATGACCTCCTCGTACGGCTCGAGCGTCTCGCCGTTCGGCCCCTTGCGCGTGATCACGCGCGGCCGCGAGACGGCGAACTCGTACCCCTCGCGGCGCATCGTCTCCATCAGGATCCCCAGGTGCAGCTCGCCGCGCCCGGAGACGGTGAAGGTGTCGGGCGAGTCGGTGTCCTCGACCCGCAGGGCGACGTTGCGCTCCAGCTCGCGCATGAGCCGCTCGCGGATCTGGCGGCTGGTCACGAACTTCCCCTCGCGGCCCGCGAACGGCGAAGTGTTGACCATGAAATCGACCGAAACCGTCGGCTCCTCGACCGCGATCCCCTCGAGCGCCTCCGGGTGCTCGGGGTCGGCGATCGTCGCCCCGATCTCGACGCCCTCGATCCCCGCCAGCGCGACGATCTCGCCCGCGGCGGCCTCCGGGACCTCCACCCGCTGGAGCCCGTCGAAGGTGTAGAGCTTCGCGACCTTCCCCTGCCGCGCGGCCGGCGACTCCGCGTCGTCGCCTTCGGCTCCGGCGGCGCGCGGCGCGAGCAGCGTCACCGCGTCGCCCACGCGCACCCGGCCGCGCTCGATCCGCCCGATCGCGAGCCGGCCCAGGTAGGGCGAATAGTCGATCGTCGACACCAGCATCTGGAAGGGCCCGTCCACATCGCCGGGCGGCGCCGGGACCACCTCCAGGATCGTCTCGAAGAGCGGCCGCAGGTCGCGACGCTCCCCGTCCAGCTCCCTCATCGCGTAGCCGTCGCGCGCCGCGGCGTACAGGAACGGCGCGTCCAGCTGCTCGTCCGTCGCCTCCAGCTCCATGAACAGCTCGAGGACCTCGTCGTGGACGCGCATCGGCTCCGCATCGCCGCGATCGATCTTGTTGATCACCACGATCGGCTGGAGCCCGAGCGAGAGCGCCTTCCGCGTCACGAACCGCGTCTGCGGCATCGGCCCCTCCGCCGCGTCCACGAGGAGGATCACGCCGTCCACCATCCGCAGGATCCGCTCGACCTCGCCCCCGAAGTCCGCGTGCCCGGGCGTGTCCACGATGTTGATCTTGTGCTCGCCCCAGCGGACCGCCGTGTTCTTCGCCAGGATCGTGATCCCGCGTTCCCGCTCCAGCGGGTTCGAGTCCATGACCCGCTCCTGGACCACCTGGTTCTCCCGGAACGCCCCGGCCTGCCGGAGCATCTGGTCCACCAGCGTGGTCTTGCCGTGGTCGACGTGGGCGATAATGGCGATGTTGCGGATCATTCTACGCTCTTCGACCCGCGCCGGCGCCGGCGCGGACTTCTAGGTTCGGCACAAAAAAACCGGGCCGCGGACGACCCGGAGCTATTGAATCTAGCCAATAACGGCCTGCTTTTCAAGGTCGTGGAGGGGGGCGCGGCGCCTGCTCCCGGCCGGGCACGATCGCGCGGCCCCGACCCTGCTAAACCGCTTGCGCATAAATGTTTCTGCTGTCATCTTCGCGCCAGCGTCAGGCTCTGGTTGGGCAACACTTAGTGAAAGCGGGACACATGTTCGTTGGACACTACGCCGTGAGTTACGCGGGCAAATCGCTCGCGAAGACGGTTCCGCTCTGGCACCTTTTCATCGCAGTCCAGTTCCTGGACGTAATCTGGGGTCTTTTCGTCCTGCTCGGAATCGAACACGTGCGGATCGTCCCCGGGATCACGGCGGCGAGCCCGCTGGACCTCTACCACATCCCCTACACGCACAGCCTCGTCGGTGCGTTGCTCTGGTCGGCGGCCTGCGGCGCCGCATACCACGCGTGGCGCGGCAGAAAGGCGGGGCCGCGGGCCGGTGTGATCGTCGGCGCGGCCGTGTTCTCGCACTGGGTCCTGGATCTGCTGGTCCATAGACCCGATCTCCCGCTCGTCGGAGACCGGTTCAAGATGGGCCTGGGGCTCTGGAACTTTCCCACCGCCGCGCTGGCACTGGAATCGGCCGTTCTCCTGGGCGGTCTCTTCCTCTACCTGCGCGCCACGCGTCCGGCCGCCCGGAGCAGCACGTACGCGTTCGTGCTGTTCGGCATCGTCCCCTTGCTGATGCAAGTGGGAACGATGTTCGGCCCGCCTCCCGGCTCGCCGTCCGTCGTGGCGACCACCGGCCTGGTCGCCTACGGCGCGTTTGCTGGCGTGGCCGCGTGGCTGGAACGCAAGCGGGCGCCGGCGGGCGAGCCGGCTGGAGTTCCTGCGGAGGTGGCCAGGTAAACGGGCTCTCGCCTGCTCTTGCGCTCCGCGGAAACGTGGGGCGGCAGCGACCGAGAACAGCGCCCCGCCGGGGGCTACCGATCTACGCCGAGGTGTTCGCCGAAGGCGTCGGGGCCTCCCGCGGGGCGCCGTCCGTTTCTCAACCCCGCAAGAGCACCGCGATCTCCCGCGTCCGCGGGCCGTCCCATTCGGCCAGGAAGACGCGCTGCCAGGTGCCGAGCAGCAGGTCGCCGTCCTCGACGAGGAGCGTGATGCCGGGGCCGAACAGCGACGTCTTGATGTGGGAGTCGCTGTTCCCTTCGGCGTGGTGGTAGTCCCCATGCCGCGGAGCGAGGGCGCGGAGGGCGACGACGAGGTCGCGGGCGACGTCCGGATCGGCGCCCTCGTTCACGGTGAGCGCGCAGGTCGTGTGGAGACTCCAGAGGTGGACGACGCCGTCCCGGACGCCGCTCTCGCGGACCTGGGCGCGAACCTCCGCGGTGATGTCGACCAGCTCCTCGCGCGCGCGCGTGCGGATCCGAATCCGTTCGGCCATGGCGCTCTCGTGGCTCCGTCGTCGCGTTTCAGAGGTGCTCGATCTCGTGCCGGAAGACCGACGCCTGCTCGAGCTGGATCGTGATGTGCCGGATCCCGAAGCGGTCGGAGACGCGCTCGTGGATCTCGCGCAGGACGCGCTGGTGCTGCGAGAGGTCTTCGACGACGGCGTGGCCGCTCATCGCCAGGTAGCCGCTGGTCACGGTCCAGACGTGGAGGTCGTGCACGTCGTCAACGCCGGGGATCTCGTCGATCGTCTCGCGGACCTCGGCCAGGTCGATGTGCGGCGGGACGGCCTCGAGCAGCACGTCGACCGATTCGCGGACGAGCTTCCAGCTGCTGTAGAGGATCAGCCCGCCGACGGCGATCGAGATGAGCGGATCGGCGATGACCCAGCCGGTGAGCAGGATCACGACGGCCGCGGCGATGGCGCCGACGGAGCCGAGCAGGTCGCCCAGCACGTGCAGGTACGCACCGCGCACGTTGAGGCTGTGCCCCGCGGCCCGGTGCAGCATCCACGCGGCCACCAGGTTGACCAGGAGGCCGCCGACCGCGACGCCGAGCATGAGCCCGCCCTCCACCTCGGCGGGCGAGCGGAAGCGACGGATCGCCTCGTAGAAGATGAAGAGCGAGAGGACGATCAGCGCGGCGCCGTTGACGAGGGCGGCGAGCACCTCCCAGCGCAGGTAGCCGTACGTCTTCTCCGGCGTCGCCGGGCGCTGCGCGAACCAGATCGCGAAGAGCGAGAGGGCGAGCGCGGCGACGTCGGTCAGCATGTGCCCGGCGTCGGCCATGAGGGCGAGGGAGTTCGACAGCCACCCGCCGACGAACTCCACGACCATGAAGGTGCCCGTCATGGCGAGCACGATCTTGAGCGCCTTCTTCCCCGTCCCGCGTCTCAGGTCGTGGAAGTGGTCGTGGCCGTGCGCGTGGTCATGGTCGTGACCGTGGGCGTGGTCGTGGCCGCGATCATGGCCGTTCCCGCCGTGGTGTTCGTGGTCGCGGCCGGCGTCCCGCCCACCGTGGCCGTGTGCGTGCGTTCCGTGGCCTCGGTGCGCCGGGTTGGAGTGATGGCGGCGGCCGGCCGACGGCCCGAGCGGTTCGCCGAACCCGCCCGCGCCCATCGGGCAGCCGCAGGGATCGTGCATGCTCACGGAGCACCTCCCGATGCCTCGCCCGTGGCGCGAACGAAACTCGCGTCCTCGGGGATGATCCAGGTCCATTCCGCGCCGGGTTCGAACGAACGGGCGGGCAGGCGATGCTCCGCGCCCGAGGCGGTGCGGGCCACGAGGATGATCGGCTCGCCTGCGAGGACGGGGGCGACCAGGGCGGTGCTCCGCGGCGCGACGCCTCCGACGACGACCTCGCGGCCCGGCTCGGCCGCGGTCAGGAACGCCACGTCGATCGCCTCGCCCGTGTGGTTTTCCACGATGATCTGGGCGAGCGCCGCACGCCGCACGCTTGCCCCTTCTCCCGAAGCGCCGGCGCGCCCGGCCATGCACCCGGCGACGGCCACCAGGGCGGCCAGCGCCACGATCCTGTCGAACACGACGACTCGCATCTGAATCAAGGAACGGGAACCGGTTGTCCGGCCGAATCTACACCCGCCGCCCCCGACCGGTCCATTGCCGGGAGCCGCACCGGGCGTGCCGCCCCTCACGGATCGGCCAGCGCCGCGAGCAGCTCGAGCACCTCGTCGGTCGATTCGACGAGCGCCGTCGCGGCGGTGTCGCGGTCCAGCTCCGCCGCGGACGCGACCAGCACGCCGTCGCCCCGGCCGCGGAGCGCGCGGAACGCATCCTCGTCGGTGAGATCGTCGCCGAAGAAGACGACGGGCGGCCGCGTCGGCGTCTCGAGCCCGAGCGCCTCGACCAGGAAGCGCGTCGCGCGCCCCTTGTCCCAGTCGACCGTGGGTCGCACCTCGAGCACCCGCTTCCCTTCGGTGATCCGGAGGCCGTCGCGGCCGGCGCACGTGGCCAGCACCGTCCGCCGCACGCGCGCCACCTCCGCCTCGTCGCGCACCAGCCGATAGTGCACGCTCAGCGTGATCCGCTTGTCCTCCATCACGACGCCATCGATCCCGCCGAGCCCGGCCACGAGATCGGCGGCGCACGCCGCCATCGCCGGCTGAGCACGGAGCGCGTCCGGGTGCACCCACTCCAGCCCCGGACCCGAGAGCTCCAGCCCGTGGTTGCCCGCGTAGTACACCCCTTCAAGCCCGACCCGCGACCTGATGTCTTCCAGGCCGCGCCCGCTGATCACCGCCACGTCCGTGTCGGGTCGCGCCGCCAGCCGCGCCACGAGCCGCCGCGTCTCTTCGGGAAGCACCGCCGCCTCCGGCCGCGGCGCGATCGGCAGCAGCGTCCCGTCGTAGTCCAGCGCGACCAGCATCCGCCCGGTCCGCCGCCGGGCCTCACGCCACCCGGACACCAGCTCGCTCCCGTGCGGAAGGCCCGCGGCCGCGCCCCGCTCCTTCTGCGCCATCGCCCCTTCGGACATCTCCGGATCCGTCACCGCCCGGAAGAGTAGAATCCCTTTGCCCGCCGGGCAAACGGCGGCGTCGGCGCCTGCAGAACGCGCCGCCGGCAACGGGCAGCCGGGAGGCGTCGGCGGCGCCCGCCGCCCGCCGGGCGACGTCCGGCGCCTTTGTTGCCCCGGACCCGCGCCGCCGTTAACTTGAAGGAACCCGGCGACCCCAGTTTACCCAACTCGTTGTCCTGCAATGCGTTCGATCACTATTGCGTGCGCCGCCGTGGCGGCGGCGATCGGCACGACGGCCTGCAACTTCCGCTCGCCCGTCGCCTACGGCAACGCCAACGCCGTCATCGTCGTCGCGGACGACGCGCTCTGGGCGGCCGTCGGCGACACGATGTACTCGGTGATGGAACCGCGGGTCTTCACCGTCCGGAACGAGCGGACGTTCGAGCTGACGCACGTCTCGCCTACGGACCCGACGCTGGCGAAGCTGCGAGAGTGGAAGCAGGTGCTGGTGATCGGCCGGGCGGACGACCCGTGGGTCGCGGACGTGACGAAGGGCGCCGTCGAGTCCGACCTGCCGGCGATCTACGAGAAGTCCGACATCTGGGCGCGGGGGCAGCGGGTCACGGCGGTCGTCCTCCCCGACGAGGGGATGGAGCGGGCGGTGATCGACCTGCTCCCGACGCTGCACGAGATCTACCACGAGAGGTACCTGCAGGGCGTGCTGGAGCGGATGTTCGTGAGCGGCGCCAACACCGCGCTGCGGGATTCGTTGCGCGCCGACGTCGGCTTCGCGCTCCTGCTGCCGAACGTCTACACGCACACGCGCCTGGGCGAGGCGCATCGGTTCCTGAACGCGAACCCGGCCGCTGGCCGGGTGGACCGCTCGATCGCGGTGATGTGGCGGGAGGGCGCTACACCGCTCGCGGCCGACCAGCTCCGCGCCTGGCGCGACAGCCTGGGCGCCCACGCCTACGAGTGGGAGCAGGTGGTCGATCGCAACCAGATCCGTAGCCGGGCGCTCGAGGCGTACGCCGACGGATCGATCGAGCTGCAGGGCGTGTGGCTGGGCACGGACCCGACCTTCCCCATGGCCGGGCCGTTCCTGAGCCGCGCCGTCGTGTGCCCGGCCCAGAACAGGACGTACCTGATCGACGCGTTCCTCTACGCGCCGTCGAAGGACAAGTACGAGTACGTCCTCCAGCTCCAGACGATCCTGGATTCGTTCGAGTGCGGATCTTGACGGCATGTCTTTCGTTCACCTTCACACGCACAGCGAATACTCGCTCCTCGACGGCGCGAACCGGATCGGCGACCTGATCCGTCGCGCCGCCGAATTCGAGATGCCCGCCCTCGCGCTGACGGACCACGGGTGCATGTACGGCGCGTGGGAGTTCTACCAGCAGGCGGCGAAGACGTCGGTCAAGCCGATCCTGGGGATGGAGGCGTACGTCGCCCCCGGCGACCGGCGAGACCGGACGACGCCGAAGGGCGCGCGCCCCTACTACCACCTGGTCCTCCTCGCCCGCGACCGTGAGGGCTACCGGAACCTGGTCAAGCTGACCTCGATCGGGTACATGGAGGGCTTCTACCACCGGCCGCGCATCGACCGGGAGATCCTTCGGGAGCACGCGAACGGCCTGATCGTGACGTCGGCGTGCATGGCGGGCGAGGTCGCGCATCACCTGCTCGAGGACCGGTGGGATGCGGCGCGCGAGGTCGCCGAGTGGTATGCCGAGGTCTTCGACGGCCGCTACTACCTCGAGGTCCAGGCCCACGACAGCGAAGGGCAGGACACGCTCAACGAGCGCATCTTCCGCCTGGCCGACGAGCTGGGGCTCCCCGTCGTCGCGACGAACGACGCGCACTTCCTCCGTGCCGAGGACCACGACGCCCACGACGTCCTCCTCTGCATCGGGCTCGGCAAGGACCGCGACGACCCGAACCGCATGCGCTACGACGGCGGGCTCTACTTCAAGTCCGCGCAGGAGATCGCGGAGCGCTTCCCCGATCGCCCGGACGTGCTCGAGAACACGCTGGCGATCGCGGACGCCGTCGACCTCTCGTTCGAGAAACGCTACTACGTCCCGAACTTCCCGCTCCCCGAGGGCGTCCCGGACGAGAAGACGCTGCTGCGGCAGATCACGTTCGAGCGCGCCCGGCAGCGCTACGGCGACCCGATCCCGCCCGAGATCCAGGAGCGCCTGGAGTACGAGCTGAGCGTCATCAGCAACGAACGCGCGGATTACGCCGGCTACTTCCTCATCACGCAGGACTTCATCAACTGGGCGAAGGACCACGGGATCCCGGTCGGGCCGGGGCGCGGCTCGGCGGCCGGCTCGCTCGTCGCCTACGTGATCGGGATCACCGACGTCGACCCGATCAAGTTCGATCTCCTCTTCGAGCGCTTCCTGAACCCCGACCGCGTGTCGATGCCCGACATCGACATCGACTTCTGCTACGAGCGCCGCGGCGAGGTCATCGACTACGTCCGTCAGAAGTACGGCAAGGAGTCGGTCGGGCAGATCATCACCTTCGGTACGATGAAGTCGAGGGCGGTGATCAAGGACGTCGGCCGCGTCCTCGGGTTCGAGCCCGCGGAAACCGACAAACTCGCGAAGCTGGTGCCGAACTCGCCGGCCTTCTCGCTCTCCGTGGCCGAGGCCGTCGAGCAGATCCCGGAGCTGCGCGATCTCTACGCGACGGACGAGCGCGTGCGGCAGCTCTTCGACTACGCCAAGGTCCTCGAGGGACTCTCGCGTCACGCCAGCGTGCACGCGGCGGGCGTCGTCATCGCGCCCGGTCCGCTGCACCACTACGTCCCCGTCTGCACCCAGTCGACGCGCGGCTCCGGCGCGGGCTCGGGCGAGGAGACCGTGATCGTGACCCAGTGGGACATGATCGCACTCGAGCAGGCCGGGATGCTCAAGATGGACTTCCTCGGCCTCAAGACGCTCACCGTGATCCACGATGCGGTGCGCTGGATCCGCGAGCGTCACGGCGCGCTGCGCCACCCGGTCACGGGTGAGGAGTTCGCGAGGATCGAGGACGTCCCGCTCGACGACGCGGCGGTCTACGAGATGCTCGCCCGCGGCGGCACGACGGGCGTGTTCCAGTTCGAATCCGCGCTGGCGACGGAGAAGCTCCGCTCGATGCGCTGCGACCGCTTCGAGGACCTCGTGGCGACGAACGCGCTGATCCGCCCGGGCCCGCTCGACAGCGGGATGACGGACGTGTTCATCCGCCGCAAGCTCGGCCGCGAGCCGGTGCGGTACCCGCACCCCAAGCTGCACGACGTCCTGGAGCCGACCTACGGCGTCATCACCTACCAGGAGCAGGTGATGCGCATCGCGCAGGTCCTGGCGGGCTTCACGCTCGCCGAGGCGGACGTGATGCGTAAGGCCGTGGGGAAGAAGGACGCGGAGCTGATCCGGCAGGAGATCGGCAAGTTCGTCGAGCGCGCGATCGCGAACGGGATCGACGAGAAGACGGCGCGCGAACTCGGCGAGCAGATCGAGACGTTCGGCCGCTACGGGTTCAACCGGTCGCACAGCGTCGCGTACGCGCTGCTCAGCTACCAGACCGCGTGGCTCAAGCGGTACTACCCGGCCGAGTTCATGGCGGCGCTCCTCTCGTCGGTGGTGGACAAGACGGACGATGTGGTGAAGTATATCGGGGAGTGCCGCGAGCTCGGGCGCTACATCCCGGACCGTCCGGGCGGGATCGAAGTGCTCCCGCCGGACGTGAACCAGTCCGGCTGGAAGTTCACGCCCGTCTCGGACACGCAGATCCGCTTCGGGCTGGGCGCGGTGCGCGGCGTGGGCGAAGCCGCGGTGCGCTCGATCCTGGAGGCGCGCGAGGAGGGCGGGCCGTTTCGCTCGCTCTTCGACCTGGCGAACCGCGTCGACCTGCGGGCCGTAGGCAAGCGGACGCTGGAGGCGCTGATCCTGGCCGGCGCATGCGACTCGCTCGCGACCCGGCTCCCGTCCGGCGCGCCGCACCGGGCCCAGCTCGTGGCCGGGCTGGACGACGTGGTCCGCGAGGCGCAGCTCCGCGTGGCGGAGCGGGAGTCGGGCCAGGCGTCGCTCTTCGACGCGCTCGACGGCGGCGCGGGAGCGTCGGCGCCCGAGATGCGCCCGGAGCCCCGCCTCCCGGACGCCGAGCCGTGGCCGGAGTCGGAGCGGCTCGCCAAGGAGAAGGAGATCCTGGGCTTCTTCATCAGCGGGCATCCGCTGGAGAAGTTCCGTGAAGAGGTGCGCATCTTCGAGCACGTCAACACGGGGAACCTGAAGGAGCACAGGGATCGGAAGGTCGAGCTGGCGTGCGTGATCACGGGCGTCAGCCGACAGATCTCGCGGCGCAACGGGAACGAATGGGGCCGGATCACGGTCGAGGACTTCCACGGCACGGCGACCGTGCTGGCTTTCGGCGAGTCGTGGGAGCGCTGCCGGCACCTGTTGGTCCAGGACGCGCCGGTCCTGATCTTCGGCAGCGTCTCCGGCCGCGAGCGTGACGAGGACGATCCGCCGATCTTCCTAGACGACGTCATGCCACTCGCCGAGGTGCGGAAGTCGGACGCGATCGCACTCGAGCTGCGCCTGCCGTCCGGCGGCGACGTCGACGTCATCGACGCCGCGACGCGCGCGTTCCGCGCCCACCCCGGCGTCTCGCCGATCTACGTGCGCTGGGCGCCGGCCGGCGCGACGAATGGCGACGGCGCGGCGGCGAACGGCGGCGCGGCGAACGGCGGCACCGCGAACGGCGCGGCGGCCCGCGGGAACGGCGGCAACGGACGCCACGACAACGGCGAGCGGCGCTTCCGCTCGCGCACCATCACGGTCACGCCGAGCGAGGCGCTGGTCGAGGAACTGCGCGCCCTCTTCGGGGTCGACCACGTACGACTCGTCAGGACTTGAGGATTAGGGGGAGGATGAGCGCCCCACATTTGGATTTCGAAAAAGGGATCCGGGAGCTCGAGGCGCAGATCGAACGACTGCAGGAGCTCGCCAGACAGAGCGGACTGAACGTGGCCGACGAGATCGCGATCTTGGAACGAAAGCTCGAGAAGCTCAAGGACGAGACGTACCGGGGCCTGTCCCCGATCGAGCGGGTCCAGCTCGCGCGGCACCCGAAGCGGCCGTACGCGCTCGATTACATTGCGCGCGTCTTTACGGACTTCATCGAGCTGCACGGTGATCGCTCGTTCCGTGACGACGCGGCGATCGTCGGCGGCTGGGCTCGCCTGGGCGGCCGGACCGTCATGGTGGTCGGGCACCAGAAGGGGCGCGACATGAAGGAGAACCTGAAGCGCAACTTCGGGATGCCGCATCCGGAAGGGTACCGCAAGGCGCTCCGCCTCATGCAGCTCGCCGAGAAGTTCGGCCACCCGGTCATCACGCTGATCGACACGCCCGGCGCCTACCCGGGTATCGGCGCAGAGGAGCGGGGCCAGGCAGAGGCGATCGCGCGCAACTTGCGGGAAATGGCGCGACTCCGCGTCCCGACCATTTCGGTCGTGATCGGCGAGGGCGGGAGCGGCGGCGCGCTGGCGCTCGGCGTGACCGACCGCATCCTCATGCTCGAGAACGCGGTCTACAGCGTGATCTCGCCCGAGGGGTGCGCCGCGATCCTCTGGAAGACGAACGAGGCGAAGGACAAGGCGGCGGCGGCGCTGAAGCTGACCGCCACGGACCTGCAGGCGCTGGGCGTCGTCGACGAGGTGATCGCCGAGCCGGTGGGCGGCGCCCATGCCGACTGGGATGCCGCCGCGGCCGCGCTCGCCGAGGCGCTCGGCCGGCACCTGGACGACCTGCGGGACACGCCGCCGGACGAACTGATCGACCGGCGCCTCGAGAAGTACGGTCGCATGGGCGAATGGCGATCGGTCCCGGCACGGGCGTGAGCCGCCGAACCCGCGCCGCGCCCGCCGCGCCGGCCAACATCGACACGAAGGAGGGCCAAGCGTGGCCCAGATCGTTGAAGTCAGCTTCAAGGGCAATCGCCGGGACTACTTCGTCGCGAACGGCGAGCCGATCCGGCTGAACGGATACGTCGTGGTCGAAGCCGACCGCGGCGAGGACCTCGGCCGGGTCACGGCGAGCGGCGCCATCGCGGAACGCAAGTGCGCCGGCTGCACGACCGGGTGCGCGGCGCCCGTCCCGGAACGGCGCGTGCTGCGCGAGGCGCTCCCCGAAGAGGTAGAGCGCCTCCAGATGTTGCGCGCCGACGAGGACCGCGTCCGGCGCATCACCCGCGAGCGGGTCCAGAAGTTCGGCCTCAAGATGAAGGTCACCGAGGCCGAGTGGCAGTTCGACCGGAACAAGCTGACGATCTACTTCACGGCCGAGCGGCGGGTCGACTTCCGCGAGCTGGTCCGCGACCTGGCGCGGACCTTCCGGACCCGCATCGAGCTGAAGCAGATCGGCGTGCGCGACGAGGCGGCGCTCCTCGGCGGCGTCGGGCGCTGCGGCCGCGAGCTGTGCTGCTCGACATGGCTGCGCGAGATCAAGCCGGTCAGCCTGCAGTTGGCCAAGGACCAGCGGCTGTCGCTGAACCCGGCGCAGATCTCCGGCTGCTGCGGGCGCCTCATGTGCTGCCTCACCTACGAGCACGAGGCGTATCTACAGGCGCGCAAGAAGTTCCCGCGCGAAGGGAAGACGCTCGTCACGCTGCAAGGGCGCGAGAAGGTCGTGAGCGTCGACATCTGGCGCGAGCGCGTCCTCCTCAAGGCGGAAGACGGCGCTCGCAGGATCGTGGAACTGGCGGAGTTGAAGAGCGAAGTCGCACGCGCGGCGCAGGCGGGCGGCTCCGAGAACGACGATACGAGGGAGAAGGGGCGGAAGCGGTGAGCAGTCGCAAGGACTTCTACATCACGACGGCGATCGACTACGCGAACGGCCCGCCGCACATGGGCCACGCGCTCGAGAAGATCGGGGCGGACGCCATGGCCCGCTATCGCCGGCTCAAGGGCGAGCGGGTCCATTTCGTGATCGGCATGGACGAGCACGGCCTCAAGGTGCAGCAGAGCGCCGAGGCCGCGGGTGTCTCGCCGCAGCAGTGGGTCGACCGGATCGCCGGCCTCTTCCGCAACATGTGGGAGCGGCTGGCGATCAGCAACGACGATTTCATCCGCACCACCGAGCCGCGCCACCAGCGCGCCGTGGACGCGATGATCCGGCGCATGCAGGCCGCCGGCGACCTCTACAAGGGCTCGTACGCCGGCTACTATTGCGTCGGCTGCGAGGCGTTCAAGCGCGAGGACGAGCTGATCGAGGCCCCCGGCGACGACGCCGGGTCGTCCTGGCGCTGCCCCATCCACCCGACCCGCGAGGTCGTCTGGATGGAGGAGGAGAACTGGTTCTTCCGCCTCTCCCGCTACCAGGAGCCGCTGCTCCGGCTCCTCGACGAGAGGCCGGAATTCGTGCAGCCGGAGATCCGGCGCAACGAGATCCGCAACGTCATCCAGGGCGGGCTCGAGGACATCTCCGTGTCCCGCGCCCGCCTGCCCTGGGGCGTGCCCTGGCCCGGCGACCCGGAGCACACGGTCTACGTCTGGATCGACGCGCTCACGAACTACCTGTCGGCCGTCGGCTTCCCCGACGAGTCGTACCTCGAGATCTGGCCCGCTGACGTCCACGTCGTCGGGAAGGACATCACGCGGTTCCACTGCATCTACTGGCCCGCGATGCTGATGAGCGCGGGGATCGAGCTGCCTCGCTCCGTCTGGGGCCACGGCTTCATCACCATCGGCGAGCGGAAGCTCTCCAAGTCCGAGGGCGTGACCGTCACCCTCGAATCGGCCGTCGAACGTCACGGACCCGACGCGCTCCGCTACTACCTCCTGCGCGAGATCCCCTGGAACGGCGACGGCGAGTTCTCCTGGGAGCGATTCGACGAGCGCTACACCGCCGACCTCGCGAACAACCTCGGCAACCTCGCGAATCGCGCGCTGTCGCTCATCGAGCGCTACCGCGAAGGCGTCGTCCCGGCCGGCGAGCGGACTTCGCTCGACCACAGCGTGGCCGAGGTGCTCGACCGATACCGCACCGCGATGGACGCGAACCTGCTCCACCACGGCGCCGCCGCGGCCATCGACCTCGCCGACGCGGCCAACGGCTTCATCGAGGAGCGGGCACCCTGGAAGCAAGCGCGCGACCCGGAGCAGGCCGCCGAACTCGACGCCACACTCGCGTCCCTCGCCCGCGCGGTCACCGCACTCGCGTCGCTCCTCTTCCCATTCATGCCGCGGAAGATGACGGAGCTGGCGAACCGGTTCGGCTTCGACTCGCCGCCGCCGCTCGACCGGCTCGTCGAGCTCGACCTCACGGGCCGGCGAGTCGAACGCGGCGAAGTGCTGTTCCCGCGCGAGCCTTCACAATAAGTTCCGTGTCGTGAAAAATGTGCGCGGGGCGCGGCTGTGACGCCGCGCCCCGCTGTCATTTATGTCATTGTATTTCAATATATTACGAATATCGACGCCATAGGTACGAGGATTGCCCCGCGCGAGCACCTGCCTATAGTTTCTCTTGACACCTGCCGATCTTCGGAATTATCGTGGCGCCCGTGTCCCCTTCTGCGACATCGGACGCAGAGTAATCTGCGCTACCGATTGACGTCTGCATCCGAACGGAGCCACACCTTCACGATCCTGAGGGCATCATGGCTCGACGGCGCTGGACGCTGTTGATCGTAAGAGACGACGAGATCGCCGTGCGTCAGTACGAGCTGTCGCGCGAGTTGGTTCGTTTCAGCATTGCGGCTGCTCTGCTCATCCTGTCGGTCCTTACGTCGCTTGCCGCCGGATTTTTCGTGCGGCAGGGGCAGCGCATGCGCGCTGAACGGCTGGAGCGGGAGAATGGTCTGTTGACGGCGGAGGTCCAGACGATCCGGGGCCGTCTCGCGACGCTCGAGCAGCTGTTGGAGGACCTGACGCAGAAGGACGAGAAGTACCGTTTGCTCGCGGGTCTCGACCCGATCGACGAGGACGTGCGGATGGCCGGTATCGGCGGTCCCGGTACGGCGACGCTGACGGGGAGCGAGCTGTACCGGATCTCCCCGGACAAGGGCGAGATGGCGTTCTCGACGGCACACGAATTGAATGAGATGATCCGTCGCGCGGAGCTGCTGGCGCAGAGCTGGAGCGAGGCGACGACGGCGCTGGAGGCGGAGCACGAGCGTCTGGCGTCGACGCCGTCGATCCAGCCGGTGAACGGGTACGTCTCGAGCGCGTTCACCAGGAGCCGGTGGCACCCGATCATGAACCGCCCGCGGCCGCACGAGGGGGTCGACATCGCCGCGCCGCCGGGCACGCCGATCCTGGCGGCGGCGCGCGGCCGGGTGACGTACGCGGGGATGAACGGGGATTACGGGTGGATGGTCGAGATCGACCACGGCAACGGGCTGGTGACGCGTTATGCGCACATGCTGAATCGGCCGCCCGTGACGCGTGGTCAGCGGGTGGAGCGGTGGCAGAAGATCGGCGAAGTCGGTTCGAGCGGCCTCGCGACGGGACCGCATCTGCACTACGAGGTGCTCCGGAACGGCGTGCCGATGAACCCGAATTCGTTCTTCTTCGACGCGTCGAAGGACTGAGCGCCGAGACGATCGGGATCTCGCATCGATGACTATGAGCGCCCCAGCGGGGCGCTTTTTTGTTGGGCGGTAGCCATGAGCTGTACGGCAGTGCTCTGGGCGGCGCTCCTGCTGCCGCCCGGGTTGGCGGGCGCGGGTGGGGTGCTCGGGTCGATCGAGGTGATCGAGCCGCGGATCGGGCCCAGGGTGGTGTACCGGGCGATGTCGTCGCCGTCGCTGGTGGTGGTGCGGCTGTCGGTGCCGGTGACGGAGCGGCCGGGGACGCGAGGCGCGACGCGGCTGCTCATGGCGCTGTCGCGCGGCGAGCTGGAGGGCGGCGCGGCGGCGATCGGAGCGCGGGTGGAGCTGGAGAGCACGGCAAGCCATGCGGTCTACACGATCGCGGGGCCCGCCGAGAGCTTCGATGCCATGGTCGCTCTGCTGAGGCGCGCGGTCTCGTCGCCTGCGCTCTCGGCGCGCGACCTGGCGGCCGTGCAGGCCCGTACGGAGCGCGAGGCGCTCGCCGCCCTCGAGCTGCCCGGCGCACGGCTCCGCCTCGCGTTGCGTGCGGCGCTCTTCCCCGCGCCGGACGCGCCCGACGTCCCCCCGGCGCCCGATCGGCTCGACGTGGAGCACCTGGCGTGGTTCTGGCGCCGGTACTTCGTGCCTGAACGGATGACCGCGGTCGTGGTCGGGGCCGTCGGGATCGACGATGTCGCCGCGGCATTCGAAGGGTGGCAGCCGCCGCCCCCGGGTCCCCGACCGCCCGCGGCGGCCGAGCCGGCGGATGCGCCGCCGCGCGCGGAGGCCGTCGCGAAGTGGGTCGGGATCGGGTGGTCCGTCGACCGACGGGATCCGGCGGCGCTCGCCGTCGCGTCGGCCCTCGTGACCAGCCGGCTCGCCGCGTCGGGGCTCGCCAGGGCGCGCGCCGAACTCTGGTGGGAGCCGGACCGGGTCGCCTTCGTCGTGCTCGGCGCGGCGCTCCCGGGCTCCGGAGCCAACGCCGCCGGCGTGCTCCGCCAAGCCATCGAGCGCGCCGTCGCGGAGCTGAAAGACGACGAGGTCGCCGCCGCGCGCCGCGCGCTCTACCACTCGCTGCTCTACGAAGCTCGTACCCCTCAGGGCCTTGCCTCGCTGATCGGGAGGTTCGCCGACCAGACCGGCGACCCGCGCGGAGCCGCGCGATTCCTCGACGCGCTCCCCGGCGTCGGGGCACGCCGCGTCCGGGACGCGCTCCGGCTACTCTCGCCGGCAACGGCCTCGGTGGCGGAGGTCGGGCCGTGAGGAAACGCGATCCCCGAGCGCGCGAAGCATTCCCCTTCCTGCTCGCCCTCGGAGCTGCCGTCGCGGTGTGCGCGCCCGCTGCCGCCCGCGCCCAATCTCGACTCGCCGTCCTGGAGGAGCCCGACGCCGTCGCCGTCGGGCTCGCCATCGTCCTCGACTCCGGCAGCCCACGGGAACTGGACTCGGAGGCGGGCCTCACGCCGCTCGCCGCGATGGCGGCGATCGAGCAGGCCCGCCCGCAACTCGAGGCGATCGGCGGGCGCGCCCGCGTCGAATGCCGCGCCGCGGCGACGGTGATCACGATCCACCTCCCCGCCGCGACCTGGCGCCTCGGCGCGCTCTTGATACAGGACGCGATCTTCGATCAGCGCATCTCCGGCGAGGCGATCGAAAGGGCCCGGGCCGAGCTACTCCACACCCTCGAGGCGCAGGACCCGTTCACCGCGGGGCTGCGCGAGGCGCTCGCCGAAGCACTCTTCGGCGACGATCCGCGCTGGGTCCGCCCGCCCTGCGGCAGACCGGAGGCGATCCGCGCGCTCTCGGAGGCGGACATCCACCGCGTCCGCGAATCCTGGTTCCGGGCGGACCGGGCCACCGCCGCGATCGCCGGCCCCGTCTCCGCCGCCGACGCCCGGGCGATCCTTTCCCGCTTCGCCGTTGGCGCCGACCTCCCCCCGCTCGTCCCCACCCCCGCCACCCCCGACCGCGCGGGGCGCGTGCACGTGGCGAGCTCGACCGTCACCACCTGGCTCGGCCTCGCCTACCCGTTCGACCGCGACGCCGACCTCGAGGCCCTCCGACTCCTCGCCTTTTACGTCCGCGAAACTCTCGCCCCGACCGCCGCGCGCCCCGACGTCTACGACGTCTCGACCACGATCGAACGCCACGGCGATGGCGGCTGGCTCACCATCTCCCTCGTCACGGCCCCCGCGACCGCGCCGGATCGCGAGGATGAGGCCCGCGCTCTCGTCCGCGAAACGGCCACCCGCATGCTCGCGGACGCGCGCTTCGATGCGCTGATCCGCCGCTACCGCGGCGTCCGGCTGCTCGAGCTGGCCTCCCCGGAGTCCCGTGCGCTCGAGGCCGCGCTCGACCTCCTCTTCGAGCGACGGGCACGCACGACCGCTCCGCTCATCGACGACCTCACGCCCGGCCGACTCCAGCGCGCCGCCGCCGGCCTCGGCGCTCCCGCCGCCGCCGTCCTCGGCCCGCTCGGATCCGGGTGGGCCGGGAAACCTTGAAAAACGGCGCCCAACCCCTTACTATGCTTGATATTGACCATCCTCATCATCCGGAGATTCGTCGATGAAACGACTGAAGTGGGTCCTCGTGACGGGTTTCGGCGTGGCGACGCTCGCCGCGTGCGGTGGCGGCGAGGTCATCGTGCAGGCCGAGACCGAGAACATCGAGACCGGTGAGGCGATCGCGCTCTCGAGTCTCGTGGTTCAGCTCCTCCCCTTCAATCGTGATCAGGTCTTCGACTCGCTCGCCCGGGCGTACCCCGAGCCCGAGCCGCCCATCCCGGACACCATCATCAAGCTTCAGGAGGCGGTCGCGCGTGCGCAGGACGAGTGGCGGGCGATCGAGGCTCGATGGATCACCGCGCGTGACAGCCTCAAGCAGATCGTCGACCGGATGGAAGGCATGAGCCGCGCCCAGGCCGAGTACCGGGTCCTGTTCGCGGACTTCAACCAGCTCGAGCCCGTGGTGCAGCGCCTGGAGCGGCAGCAGGACCAGGCATTCCAGCGCTACGACCAGCTCTCGAAGGAGCTGGCGGTGCTGTCGCAGCAGGTGAGGCTCCGGCGCATGGAGTGGGAGGACGAGGCGTTCGCCGCCGTCGACTCGATCTTCTTGGCTCTGACGAAGCAGCTGAAGCGCGAGATCGTCGAGGACACGACGGACGCGACCGGTGTGACCCGCGTGGTCGTCAAGCCCGGGCAGTGGTGGGTGCACGCGCGCTACGAACTCCCGTACGTCGAACTGTACTGGAACGTCCCGGTCGAGGTGAAGCGCGGCGAGCCGGTGCACGTCAAGCTCACGCGGGAGACGGCGGAGCTGCGTCGCAGGCTCTGAGCGCGGCAGACCTCCCATGGAGCAGTGCTGACAACGGCCGGCCCGGCGATCGGGCCGGCCGTATTGCCAATAGACCCTGGAATCGGAGCTCGGACACCGATGGCAACGACTCGCGAAGCAGTGGCGTCGGCGGCGGCGCTCTCGCTCGACGTTGACGGCGATGGCGTCGCCTGGCTCGTCTTCGATCGGCCGGAATCGAAGGTCAACATCCTGTCGTCGGAGGTGATGCGACGGCTGGACGGGCTCCTGGCGGAGGTCGAGGAAGGCGCCCGGCTCGGGCGCATCAAGGCACTGGTGGTCAAGAGCGGCAAGCCGGGCTCGTTCATCGCGGGTGCGAACGTGGAGGAGATCGCCGCGGTCACGGACGCGGCGGAGGCGGAAGACGGATCCCGGCTGGGCCAGGAGGTGTTCCGGCGGATCGAGCGGCTGCCGATCCCCAGCATCGCCGCGATCGACGGGATCTGCCTCGGCGGCGGGGCCGAGCTGTCGCTGGCGTGCACCTACCGGATCGCGAGCGACCGGCCGGAGACGAAGATCGGGTTCCCCGAGGTGCGACTCGGGATCATCCCCGGGTGGGGCGGGACGACGCGGCTGCCGCGGCTGGTCGGGCTGCGCGCGGCGGTCGAGATGATCGTGACGGGGAAGACGATCTCGGCGAAGCGTGCGCTGCGGATCGGCTTCGTGGACGAGGTCGTCCCGGCGGCGATCCTGGACGAGCGGACCCGTCGCTTCGCGTGGGAGCGGATCGACCGCGGCCCGCGCCGGCCCGCCGTGCGCCGCGGCCTGGGCGCGCGCCTGCTCGAGGACACGGCACCGGGTCGCCGCCTGATCCTCCGGATGGCCCGGAAGCAGGTGCTGCGCGAAACGAAGGGGCACTACCCCGCCCCGCTCGCGGCGCTCGACGTCCTCGCCCGGACCCTCTCTCTCCCGCTCGACGAAGCGTTCGCGCTCGAGGCGCGTACGGTCGGCCGGCTGGCGGTCTCGGAGGTCAGCAAGAACCTCATCCACGTCTTCTTCCTGATGGAGGCGGCGAAGAAGGCGGCGCCGGCGGCCGAACCGAGGCCGGTCGACCGGGTCGGCGTGCTCGGCGCGGGTGTGATGGGCGGCGGGATCGCACAGCTCCTCGCCTACCGCGAGATCCCGGTCCGCCTCAAGGACATCAGGTCGGAGGCGATCGCCCTGGGGTTGCGGCACGCCCGCCAGATCTTCGATCGGTCCGTCCGCCGCGGCCGGATGACGCGCAAGGACGTCGAGCGCGCGATGTCCCGCATCTCGCCGACGCTCGACTACTCCGGCTTCGGCGCGACCGACGTCGTCATCGAAGCCGTAGTCGAGCGCATGGACGTGAAGAAGCAGGTGCTCGCCGAGGTCGAGGAGCACCTGCCGCCGACCGCCGTTCTGGCCTCGAACACGTCCGCGCTCTCGATCACCGAGATGGCGAACGGGCTGCGCCGATCGGAGAACGTGTGCGGCATGCACTTCTTCAACCCGGTCCACCGCATGCCGCTGGTCGAGATCGTGCGCGGCGCGGCGACGTCGGACGAGACGCTGGCGACGATCTTCGCCCTCACGCGCCGGCTCGACAAGACGCCGGTCATCGTCAACGACGGGCCGGGCTTCCTCGTCAACCGGCTCCTCGCGCCGTACCTGAACGAGGCGGGCTGGCTCCTCTCCGAGGGCGCGCGCATCGAGGACGTCGACCGCGCGCTCCTCGACTTCGGGATGCCGATGGGGCCGTTCCGCCTGCTGGACGAGGTGGGGCTCGACGTCTCGCGCCACGTCGCCGGGATCCTCTACGAGGCCTTCGGCGACCGCATGCGCCCCGCGCCCGCGCTGGTCAAGCTGAGCGAGACCGCCCGTCTCGGGAAGAAAGGCGGCCGCGGCTTCTACCTGTTCGAGGGCGAGAAGGAGAAGAGCGTGGACGAGACGATCTACGCGGAGCTCGGCGACGCCGTCCCCGCGGAGCGTCGGCCCTTCGACAAGCGCGTCATCCAGGAGCGCTGCGTCCTGGTCATGGTCAACGAGGCCGCCCGGGCGCTCGAGGACGGGATCGTCTCCGACCCCGGCTCGGTCGACCTCGCCATGATCACCGGGACCGGCTTCCCGCCCTTCCGCGGCGGGCTGCTCCGCTACGCGGACGCGCTCGGCGTGCGCACGGTCCTCCAGAAGCTCGAGGGGTACGAGCGGGAGCTGGGCGTCCGATTCCAGCCCGCGCCGCTGCTGCGGCAGTACGCCGAAGCGGGTCGGGGATTCTACGCCTGATCGTGGCGGACGTCCGGATCCATTACCACCGTCCGCCGGACCGGAGCGAGACGTACGTCCAGCGGCTCGTGGCGCGGTGCGACGACGTCGTGATTACCTTGAACGACCGCACGTCGCTCCGCCGCCCGGTCGTCGTGGACGGCGACGTCGTCCTCGAGGACGGCTCGCCCGTGGTCTGGTTCACGTTCCCCGGCGCCTGGTACGACATCGGCCGCTTCCACCTGGCAGACGGCACGTTCACCGGATACTACGCCAACATCCTCACCCCCGTCCGGTTCCTGGACGGCGACGCGTGGGAGACGACGGACCTCTTCCTCGACGTCTGGCTCGACGCCGCGAGCGGCGTGCGGCTGCTCGACGAGGACGAGTTCGCCGAAGCGCTCGAACGGGGGTGGATCGACGCCCAGACGGCGGCGATCGCACGCGCGGAAGCGGAGCGAATCCTGCATCGGGCCCGCGGGAACGCCTGGCCGCCTCCGCCGGTACACGAGTGGACGCTCGACCGGGCCCGGCACGCCGCGGACGCACGGCAGCAAGGGGTGTGATGCCGATGGGCCTCGCGCCGCCTTCGAGGGCGGCCTTCCGGCCGACTTCGGCCGCCACCACGGGCACGGAACGACCGGATGGAGCTCCTATGGATTCCGGAACGTTGAATCGACATCGCCGCACGCGTACGAGGAAGCGCGGCGTCTTCCTCGCCCTGGCCATCGCGATCGCCGCGGCGACGCCGCTCGCGGCGCAGGATGCCGATGTCCTCGAGCGCGCGGCGGCCAGCCGCGCCAAGGGCGCCCACGACGCGCCCATCCTCGTCTTCGAGATCGCTGACTTCCAGTGCCCCTACTGCGCCCGCTTCTCCCTCGACGTCTTCCCGCGCCTCGACAGCGCATACGTCCGATCGGGGAAGGTCCAGTGGGTGTTCGTGAACCTGCCGCTCACCTCGATCCACCCGCGGGCCTGGGTCGCCGCGGAGGCGGCGCTCTGCGCCGGCGCCGTCGCCGACGGGTTCTGGGACTTCCACGACCGCCTCTTCGCCGAGCAGGACCGCTGGGCCAACGCCGAGGACCCGCACCCCGTTTTCCTCGCCTACGCTCGCGAAGCCGGGATCCCGGCCGAGCCGTTCGAGGCCTGCATCCTCGGCGATCGCGTCGCCTCGCTCCTGCTCGAAGACGTCGTCTTCTCCGCGGCCGCACGCGTCAGCGGCACGCCGACCTTCGTCATCGACCGCGAGACCGTCGTCGTCGGGCTCAAGAGCTTCGAGGAGTGGAGCGCGCTCCTCGACGAAGCGATCCAACGCAAAGCGGGGGCGGAACGGCGCTGAAGCCGTTCCGCCCCCGCTCGCGGCCGTCCCTGGCGGACGGGCCCGAATCGATCCACCGGCGGCGCGCCGCCCACGAAACGCCGTTCGACGCCGCGCCGACTCGCCTAATCGTCGTCATCGTCGACGACGAACGCCGCGACCAACCGGTGGGCGTCCACGAAGACTTCCCCCGTGATCGCGGGGTCCTCGCGCAACGCATCGATCAGCCGCTCGTACCTGCCGAGCGCATCCGCCGGCAGGTGCACCGTCACATCGTGAAACGATCCCCGATCCGCGAAGACCATCCGCACGGGGATCCGGCCTCCGTTTCCCATTCTCTCAACGACTCCCGGGCCGAATCAATTCGCCCAGCGTGAAGATGAAGATCAACGTGGCGACCACCGCCGAGCCGACGCACCAGCGGCACCACGCGTGGATCACGAACGCTTCGATCGCCGTCAGATAAGCCGAGAAACCGAACGCGCCCGCGCCGAGGACCACCAGCGCCCGACCCACACGGCGGCTCCCCCACAGCCCCGGCTGCAGCCCCACCAACGAGACCGCCAGCAGTAGGCCGTAACCGGCCACACCCCACGCCGGCACCGGCACGCCCAGGAACACCGCCCACGGCGACGCCTGCACCGTGTCGCAGCTCCCCGTGCCGCATGCCAGCGAGCCGATCGCTCCCAGCTTGTGCAGCAGGAGGTACGCGGAGATGAAAAGGCCGACCAGCGACAGCAGCGCGACCGCCATCCGATGGATCGGCGGCGACGGCGCGCTCACAGCCTCCACCCGGGTCTCGGCCGGCGCCGCCGAGCTCAAGCGCCGCCCTCCCCGATGCTCGTCTCGATCAGCTGGATGAGCGCGTCGACGTTCGACCAGTTGTTGATCCGCCGGTTGTTGATGATCAACGTCGGCGTGCCCGTCAAACGCAGCTCCTCGCCCAGCCGGCGGTTCGCCGTCACGACATCCGCGTGCTTGTCACTCTTCAGGCACGACTCGAAAGCGCCGCCATCCAGGCCCAGTTCCTTCGCCAGATCCGTGAACGCCCCGACCGGCGACGTCCGGCTGTACGCCCACTGGTGCTGCCGGGAATACATCAGGTCGTGGTACTCCCAATACCGACCCTGGTCCGCCGCGCAACGCGACGCGCGCGCCGCGAGGAACGCGTGCGGATGGATTTCCATCAGCGGGAAGTCGTAGTAGACGAGGTGCGCCTTCCCCGTGTCGAAAAAGCGCTCCTTCAGCAGCGGCTTGACCTGCATCGCGAAGTCGCGGCAGGCGGGGCACTGGAAATCCCCGAACTCCACGATCTTCACCGGCGTCGATGGGTCGCCCAGCACCTCCGGCTTCGCCAGTTCGTACAGCTGACGCACGTTTTCGATGCCGACCAGCTCCACCGGCTTGTCGGCCGCTCCCCGATTCCCGAGCACCGCGTAGCCGAGCGCGGCGATCCCTCCGACCGCGACGACGGCCAGCGCGATGTAGAACGTGCGCAGACTCGATCCGGCACCCGGCTTCTTCTGGACAGCCACCTTGGTTATCTCCTTGTGAGCACAGCGCTTATCTGGCGTTTACCGCCCAGGGCCCGATCAAAGATGGCGGAACCGCCACACCGTTGCAACCCCTCGGGCCCGGCTTTTTCCCTGGAACATGCCTTGCGTCAAATGTTTGTGCCCGCCGTGGGCATGGCACCTCTGGAAGGAGCGCGGATCGACGTGCACGGGGGTTCGGAGTCGAGCGGCACGGGGTGGACCTGGTTCATCTACATCGTGGTCTTCGGTCTGGTCGCGTGGGGGGTGGCGGAGTTGATCGGAGTGGGTGCTGGCCGCGCCGACGTGGTGCGCTCCACCACGGCCGGACTCGGGGGGGTGGTTCGAGACGACCCGATCGTCGAACTCCACCGGCTGCTGCCCGATGCGACGGACGACCTCGGTCGGCCGGTCTCGGTCGACGGCGCGGTTGTGGGCGAAGCGTCGCGTGCGGGGTTCTGGCTTCGGGACCTGCGGGACAACATCGTCTTCGTGGATGTGGAAGGCGCCGGTTATGCCTCGGTCGAGGCGGGCGACGAGGTGCGGGTGGTCGGCCGCGTGGCGCTGTTCTCCCCGGGGGAACAGGCGGACCGGCTGGAGCGGGCCGGGCTGGTCGTCCCCGCCACGGCGCGCGTGATCCGGGACGTCAAGGTGCAGCCGCTGCCCGGCGGGATCGAGATCCTGCGGAACGAGTGATCCGACCGGAAGCTCAACCGAGGAGCAGGTCGAGCACCGCGCCTGTGTCGGAGAGGTCGGGGAGCACGTGATCGGCGCCCGCGGCCTCGAGCGATTCGACGTCGTAGCGACCGGTGGTGACGCCGATCGCGCAGACGCCGAGTGAACGTCCGCACGTAACATCGAAGGGCGTATCGCCGATGACGACGATCTCCTTCCCGCGGAACTCGCGGCGGGTGTGCTCGAGGGCGCGCCGGACGGCGATGGCCGGGAGCGCGTCCCTGCGCTCGGCGTCGGAGCCGTAGGCGCCGAAGAGGAAGTGGCCGTCGAGCCCGACGGCGCCGAGCTTGAGCGCGGCGCCCCGCTCGATGTTCCCGGTCAGTAGCGCGACGACGGCGTGGTTCCGCTCCGCGGCCAGAGCGCTCAGGACCTCGTGCACGCCCGGCATCACGGTGGTCGCGTGCCCCGGGCTTGCGAGCTCCGTGGCGAGTCCGCGCAGGTAGCAGCGCCAGAGGTCCTCGAGCCCCCGGTCGATGTGACCGTCGGTAAGCCCCGCCTCGCGCAGGAGTTCGCGTGCGATCTGCGGATCGGTCTTCCCGTCGAACGGGTGGGTCGCGATGGGACCCGTCACGCCGTAGACCTCCAGCAGCGCTCTGTGGAACGCGCGCTTCGCGGCGCCGTTGGTGCTGAGGAGGGTCCCGTCGATGTCGAAGAGGATCAGTCGTCTCATCTACGAAGCTGCATTCCGATCTAGGCCGCGACCGCGCGCTCGATGGCACGCTCGACGGCGTATGCTGCCAGGACGCCGAGGGTGAGGAGGAGGGCGGGGCTGGGCTCGCGCGCCTCGGTCGCGGTGGAGACGGCGAACGTCACGTCCCCGTCGAACGTGGTGTGCACGGGCGAGATGCGTCGTGCCACGCCGAGCGCGGCCATGCGTGCGAGCGCCTGGAGTGCGGTCCGTCCGAGGGGCGCGTCGGTCGCGACGACGGCGAGCGTCGTGTTCTGTCCGGGCTCGATCCCGAGCGCCGGAACGCCGCGGTCGGAGAGGGCGCCCTCGCGGATGGCGCGTTCGGTGCCGATGAAGCGCCCCTGCTCGTCGCGTGCGCCGGCGATGATCCGGCCGTTCGCGTCGAGGACATCGCCCATCGCGTTCACGACGACGAGCGCGCCGACCGTGCACCCCGGCCCCTCGACGGCCCAGGTCCCGACGCCGCCGGGCATGGCGCCCGCGAGCCCGCGCAGCTTCCCGACCGTCGCGCCTGTACCGGCGCCGACTCTCCCCTCAGCGACCGGACCGGATCCCGCCGCGTCGCACGCGGCGCGGCCCATCTCGGCATCGGGGCGCCGGTCCGCGCGGCCGACGCCGAGGTCGAAGATGACCGCCGCGGGGACGATCGGCACGCGTGCCACGCCGGCGTCGAACCCGGCGCCGCGCTCCTCGAGCCACTGCATCACTCCCGCGGCCGCCTCGAGACCGTAAGCGGAGCCGCCGGTCAGCAGAATCGCGTCCGCGCGCGGGACCAGGTGCGTGGCCGAGAGCGTCTCGATCTCGCGCGTTCCCGTGGCCAGCCCGCGAACGTCGCACGCAGCGCGGAACGGGCCCAGGACGACGGTGCACCCCGTCGCCGCCTCGGCATCGGTCGCATGACCGACGCGAATCCCCGGCACATCGGTGATCCCCGGCATCCTAGGCCGCTCTCGGCCGCCGCGTCGGCGCGGGGCCCCGCCCTCGCGCCCGACCGCGGACCGCGTCGCGGAACGCGAGGAGAAGGCGCCGGTCGGGGTCGGTCTCCGGCGCCGTCGCCTCGTGCCGCTCCGGGTGCCACTGCACGCCGATGAGCCATGGGTAGTCCCGCGCCTCGACCGCCTCGACGACCCCGTCTTCGGCAACCGCCACGACCTCGAGCCGCTCCGCCACGTCCTTGATCCCCTGGTGGTGAAACGAATTGATCTGCAGCTCTTCGCTCCCGACGATCCCGGCCAGGCGCGAGCCGCGCCGGATCCGTGCGCGGTGCGTCCGCCGCTCCCACGCCTCGACTTGCTGGTGCGTCAGCACCGTCTCCGGCCGCTGCGTCGGAATGTCCTGGTACAGCGTCCCCCCGAGGCACACGTTCACGAGCTGGCACCCACGGCAAATCGCGAGGATCGGCAATTCCCGCTCGAGCGCGAGCTCGAGCGCCGCCAGCTCCACGCGGTCCCGCGCACGGTTCACGATCCCGAGCTGCGGGCTCGGCTCCTCCCCGTACAGCGCCGGGTCTACGTCCTCGCCGCCCGTGAGGACCAGGCCGTCGCAACGGTCCAGGAGCGGCGGGAGGGAGCGGAGATCGTGCGCCGGCGTGATCATGACCGACGCCAGGCCCATCCGCTCCAACACACCCAGGTAGATCGCGTAGAGCGCGATCTCCGGACGCTGGTACGGGCCCGCCTCGGGGACGACGGTCGCGGTGACGGCAACGAGCGGTCTCATGACCGCCCGTCACGTCAAGACCGGTGCCGTCCCGCTCAGTGCGTCGCCGCGGCGGTCGCGCGCGGCAGCGCGCCCCGGATCACCTCGAAGAGGAGCTGCCCGACCCGATCGTTGCGGATCAGGCCGCCGAAGTGCTCGGCGCCCGGCCCCTTCGCGAAGAGCGGGATCATCTGCCCGGTGTGGTAATCGGTCGTGTACTTGGCGACCAGCTCGCCGTCCGGGCCGCCCTCGATCGCCAGCCCGCCGGTCTCGTGGTCCGCGACGATCACGATCAGCGTCTCCGGATTGCGCCGCTGGTACTCGAGGGCGACGGCGATCGCGCGGTCGTAGTCGAGCATCTCGGCCACGACCGTCTCGAGCGGCTCGTTCGCGTGGCCGCGCCAGTCCGGCTGCGACGCTTCGACCATCAGGAAGAACCCGGCCGGGTTGCGATGCAGGATCTCCAGCGCCGTCCGCGTCATCTCGGCAAGCGTCGGCGTGCGGCCGTCGATCGCGCGGGCCATCCCTTCCGGCGAGAAGAGGCCGAGCAGCGCCTCGACCGTGTCCGTCCGCAGCGAACGCAGCTGCTCCGCCGTCTCGATGTAGGTGTACCGCCGCTTCAGCTCGGGGAGCAGGTTGCTCGCGCCGTTCGCGCTACCGTCGAAGAACTGCCGGCCGCCGCCCAGGATCACCTCGATCGGCTGCTGCGCCATCTGCCGCGCGATCTCCGGCTCCATCCGGCGATGCAGGACATGGGCGGCGAAGGAGCCCGGCGTCGCGTGCGTCACCGTCGACGTCGCCACCAGCCCCGTCGACAGCCCACGCTCCTCGGCGACCTCCAGGACCGTCCGACGCGGCAGCGTGTCCGGACCCATGCCGATCGCGCCGTTGTACGTGCGCACGCCCGTCGAGTACACGGTCGCGCCCGCCGCGCTGTCCGTCACCTTGTGCGAAGCGCTCCGGGTGTCGACCAGGCCGATGACCGGGAACGCCTCCACCGCGAGCGTGTCCGACGCGAACCGGGCTGCCGTCCAGTAGCTCACGCCCACCCCGTCCCCGATGAACAGGATCAGCCGCGTCGGCTGCGGAGCCACCGGAGCCGGCGCGGCAACCTCACGGGGCGCCGACCCGCAAGCGCCGGCAACGACCAACAGCAATGGCACGAACGAACGCATCCTCATCTGGTCCTCCAAGATTCATGACCCGCCGCGGCGCGAACCTTGCGCCCACGACCACCCGAACCCCGCTGCGGACCCCGGAGACCGGCCATGACCGATCGAAGCGAATTCGCACCGGAAGAACGGGACCCGGACTTCGAATACTACGACGCCGCCCCACCCGACATGCCGCCATCCCCGGCCGGCGCCGACGTCACCATCGGCGGCGAGGCCGCCGCGTCCCGCCGCCAAGCAGGACTGCCACGCCACCTCGCCGACGACCCGGACCGCATCCCCGGCCGGAACACCCCCGGCCCGGAACCGATCCTCGGTTACGACGGACTCCGGACCGACGACGTCCTCGCCTGGATCGACGAAGCCGACCCGGAACCCGACCAGCTCCGCGCCATCCTCGACTACGAGCGGACCCACCGGGAACGTGAGCCGATCATCGAAGAGTGCACGAGTCGGCTGCGAGACCTCCTCGGAGACGATCAAAGCTAAATGCGAGAGGGGCGCATCGGCAAGCCGATGCGCCCCTCTCCTCGAGCCCTCCGCGGCCCCGGCGGCCCCTATTCCTCCGCCTCGCCCCGACGTCCCAGCCGCTGCTCGATCCGCTCCAACAACTCCTCCAGGCGGAACGGCTTCGGCACCACGTCACCGGCGCCGCCACGCTTCGCGGCCTCGCTCACGTCCGCGTGTGGATACGCCGTCACCATCATCACCGGCAGCTCCGCCCACCTCTCGTCCGCTCGCAGCCGGCTCAGGACGTCCAGCCCCGACATCCCGGGCATCATCACGTCCATCACCACCAGGTCCGGCGACTCGGATTCCAACATCTCCAGGAACTCCGGGCCGCTCGGCGCGGTGCGAACGGCATAACCCCGCCCCTGCAGCGCGATGTCCAGCCCGCGCAGCAGTGCGGGGTCGTCGTCGACGACGAAGATCGTGGCCTCTTCAACGGTACGCGTCATGGGACAACCCCATTATGCAAGAGCAACGCCATCCCGCTGGGGACCAGAATGCCGGTCTACTGCATCTTATTCCCGACAACCTCCCGCCCGCGCGTGGCATGGCCGCCACACGGTGGCCCCGTCATGCCCCGCCCAGGAGCGCGCCCGCGCGCCCCGCGTCCAGGTTGCCGCCCGACACGACGAGCGCGATGCGGCGCGCGTCACCGCGCCACGCGCCGGAGAGGAGCGCGGCGGCCGTGGCGGCGCCCGAGAACTCGACGTAGAGCCGCGAGCGGGTGATGAGGCCGCGCGTGGCCTCGGCGATCGCGTCGTCCGAGACGGTCACGACGTCGTCGACCAGCGCGCGGGTGTGGGCGAACGTGAGGTCGCCCGGTCGGACGGGGAGCAGGCCATCGGCGATGCTGGGCCTGCTCTCGATGGTGACGGGCTCGCCGGCGTCGAGGGAGCGGCGCATGGCGTCGGCGCCGACGGGTTCGACGCCGATGACGCGGCACTCGGGCCGGTGGTGCTTGATCCACGCGGCGATCCCGGAGACGAGCCCGCCGCCGCCGACGGGGACGAGCACGGCGTCGACGTCGGGCCAGTCCTCGGCGATCTCGAGCCCGACGGTCCCCTGCCCCGCGATGATGTCAGGGTGGTCGAAGGGCGGGATGACGACGAGCCCGCGCTCGGCGGCGATCGCCTCGGCGCGCTGCTGCCGTTCGAGCGACGTCGTCCCCTCGAGGACCACCTCGGCGCCGAGCCGGCGCGCGCCCTCGCGCTTGATCTCCGGCGCGTTGGCCGGCATAACGACGACGGCGGGGACGCCGAAATGCCGTGCCGCGAACGCGACGGCCTGGCCGTGGTTCCCGGAGGAGTAGGTGATGACGCCGCGGCGGCGGGCGTCTTCCGGCAGCCGCGCGACCATCGTGAAGGCGCCGCGGATCTTGAAGGCGCCGATCGGTTGGAAGTTCTCGCACTTGAGCCGCACCTCGGCGCCGGTCGCCTCGGAGATCCAGTAGGCGGGGAGGAGCGGCGTGCGCACGGCGACGCCGCGCATGAGCTGCGCGGCGTCGCGGATCGAGTCCGGCTGGACGAGCGGGCTCATCCTCCGATCTCCTCTTCGAGGGAGGGCGCGCCGCCGGCGGGCGCGAGGTCGGTCTCCGCCGCCGTGTCGTTGGCGGCGGCCCCGCCGGTCTCGCCGTTCCCGCCGTTCGCCTGCCCGTTCCCGTTGCCGTCCTCGGGCACCAGCCGCGCGACGTCGACGACCGTGTCGCCCTCGCCGAGGGTCATGAGGCGGACGCCCTGCGTGGCCCGGCCGATCACGCGGATCTCCCGGACGGCCTGGCGGTTCACGACGCCGTTGCGGGTGATCAGCATCAGCTCGTCGTCCGGGAGGACCTCCTTGATGGCGATGACCTTCCCGGTCTTCTCGGTGATCCGGAAGTTGATGACGCCCTTCCCGCCCCGGTTCTGGAGCCGGTAGTCCTCGATGCGGCTGCGCTTACCGGCGCCGTTCTCGCTCACGACGAGGAGCGTGGCGTCCTCCGCGGTGCTCTTGCGGACGACGACCATCCCGATCACGCGGTCGCCCTCCGCGAGCGAGATCCCCCGCACGCCGGTCGTCGCGCGCCCCATCTCCCGGACGTTCGACTCGTGGAACCGGATCGCCATCCCCTCGTGCGTCGCCAGGATGATCTCGTCGTCGCCGTCGGTGATCTGGACGTCGATCAGCTCATCGCCCTCCTCGATGTTGATCGCGTTGATGCCGACGACGCGCACGTTGGAGTACGCGCTCAGCGCGGTCTTCTTCACGATCCCGCGCCGGGTCGCGAACATGAGGAACTTGTCCGGACTGAACTCGCGCACCGGGACGAGCGCGGCGATCTGCTCGTCCTCGCGCAGGCGCAGCAGGTTCACGATCGGCTTGCCTCGCGCCGCACGCCCGGCCTGCGGGATGTCGTGCACCTTGAGCCAGTAGCAGTGCCCCTGGCGCGTGAAGAACATGAGGTAGTCGTGGGTCCGGGCGGTGAAGAGGTGCTCGACCCAGTCCTCCTCCTTCGTCTCCATCCCGATGAGGCCGCGCCCGCCGCGGCGCTGCGCGCGGTACGTGTCGACCGGCAGGCGCTTGATGTAGCCGGCGTGGGAGACGGTGATGACCATCTCCTCGTCGGGGATCAGGTCCTCGATCGTGAGGTCGGTGCTGTCGCCGACGATCTCGGTGCGCCGCTCGTCGCCGTACGCCCGGGAGACCTCGCGCAGCTCCTCCTTGATGATCTCGAAGCGCTTCTCGCGGCTATCGAGGATCGAGCGCAGCTCGGCGATCAGGGCGCGGACCTCGGCCAGCTCGTTCTCCAGCTTCTCGATCTCGAGCCCGGTCAGCCGCGCGAGGCGCATGTCGAGGATCGCCTTCGCCTGCCGCTCGGAGAGCCCGAAGCGCTCCTGGAGCCGCGTGCTCGCCGTGTCCGTGTCCGGCGAGGTCTTGATCAGCTCGACGACCTCGTCGATGTTGTCGACCGCGATCTTGAGCCCTTCGAGGATGTGCTCGCGCTCGAGCGCCTCGGCCAGGTCGTGCTCCGTCCGCCGGACGACGACGTCGTGCCGGTGGTCGATGAAGTACTGGATCAGCTCCTTCAGGTTCAGCACCTTCGGGATCCCGCCCCGCCCTTCGCCCAGCTTCTCGCCCGGCACGAGCGCCAGCAGGATCACGCCGAAGGTCGACTGCATCTGCGTGTGCTTGTAGAGCTGATTGAGCACGATCTGCGGGATCGCGTCCCGCTTCAGCTCGATCACCACGCGGATCCCGTCGCGGTCGGACTCGTCACGCAGGTCGGTGATGTCCGTGATCTTCTTCTCCCGGACGAGCTCCGCGATCTGCTCGATCATCCGGGCCTTGTTGACCATGAACGGGATCTCGGTGACGATGATGCGCGGCTTGGCACCATCGTCCTCGATGTGGGCGCGGGCGCGCATGACGATCCGGCCGCGGCCGGTCTCGTACGCCTCCCGGATCCCGTCTCGCCCGTGGACGAAACCGCCGGTCGGGAAGTCCGGACCCTTGATGAAGCGCATGAGGTCCCGGACCTCCGCGTCCGGGTGGTCGATCATGTGGATGCACGCGTCGACGACCTCGCGCAGGTTGTGCGGCGGGATGTTCGTCGCCATCCCGACCGCGATCCCGGAGCTGCCGTTGACCAGCAGGTTCGGCAGCTTGGCCGGGAGGACCACCGGCTCCTTGCGCTGGGCGTCGAAGGTCTCGGTGAAGTCGACCGTGTCCTTCTCGATGTCGGCCAACAGCTCGGTGGCCGCCGGGGCGAGGCGCGCCTCGGTGTAGCGGTAGGCGGCCGCGCTGTCGCCGTCGATCGAGCCGAAGTTCCCCTGCCCATCGACCAGCGGATAGCGCATCGAGAAGTCCTGGGCCATCCGCACGAGCGAGTCGTAGACGGCCATGTCGCCGTGCGGGTGGTACTTGCCGAGCACGTCACCGACGACGGTCGCGCTCTTCTTGTAGGGCCGGTTCGGACCGAGCCCCAGCTCGTGCATGGCGTACAGGATGCGGCGGTGCACGGGCTTGAGCCCGTCGCGCACGTCCGGCAGCGCCCGCTGCACGATCACGCTCATCGAGTAGTTCAGGAAGGATTCCCTGATCTCGTCCTCGATTAGACGCGGCAGGATCTTCTCTTCTCGCTGATCGGGCGTGGACATCGAGCGTGTTCCTGGTTCGGAGGAATTTCGCGAAATCTTCCCCTCGGAGAGGAGACATCCGTGATACCCCCTACCGAGGGGGGAGTGCCTCGAAAATCAACTCTTCCGGGCCGATCCCGGCCCCGGCGCAGGATGGGGACGGGTGCGCCGCGAGCCCTGAAACGGGCGCCCCGTCCCCGATCCAGCCGTGCGCGGCGCCGTCAGTTCGAGTACGCCGTCGGCATCGGGCCGCCGATGTGGCGGTAACGCTCGAAGAGACGCTTCTGGCGGTTGTCCGTGGACACCTCCCGCCCGCGGATGATGACGTGCTCGACCGAGGTGGTGAGCTCGAGCGGGTCGCCGGACCAGACGACGACGTCGGCTTCCTTGCCGACCTCGATCGTGCCGTAGCGGTCGTCGACGCCCCAGACCCGTGCCGCATCGACGGTGATGGCGCGCAGCGCCGCGTCGTGCGGCATGCCGTAGGCGACGGCGTTCCCCGCGGCCTGCTTCAGGTTGCGCGAATTGTGCGCATCGAAGCTCGCGAACGCGACAGTCACGCCCGCCGCGTGGAGCCGGGCCGCGTTCTCGAGCGTCGCGCCGAGCTCCTGGAAGCTGTTCGGCAGGTTCACGAGCGGGTTGATGACGACGGGGACGCCGGCCGCGGCGATCTCGTCGGCGACCATCCACCCTTCCGTCACGCCCGCGAGGACGAGGCGGACCCTGAGCTCCTTGGCGAGCCCGAGCGCGACGAGGATGTCGCTCGAGCGATGGACCTCGAGGATCAGCGGCACCTCGCCCCGGGCGACGGGGACGAGCGCCTCCAGGTCGAGGCGGCTGAGCGAGTATTCGCGCCGGCTCGCCGTCTCGAAGGCGCGGCGGTTCACCATGTAGTCCCGCACGTCCTCGAAGACCTCGCGCAGGCGCAGGATCGCGGCCGCGCGCGCGCCGCCGGAGAGCTGCGAGCCGCGCTCGCCGAGCACGGCCACCATTCCGGCCGGGCTCTTGCGCACCATCTCCATCGGCGTCTCGGCGCCGAGGTCGACGAGCACGGCCTGCCCGGCGATGAGCGAAGCGCCCGGCGACGGAGCGACGATGGCGCGCGTGATCCCCTCCGCCCGCGTCACGGCCACGGGTGAAGACTGCGGGTCCAGCCCGTCGGCCGGGTTGAACGCGGCGGTGATGCGATCGTCCCTGACGCGCGAATCGACCGTCCCCTGCACCGCGCCGACCTCGACAAGCCCGAGCTGGGTGCCGGAATCGATGAAACCGGGGGTCACGACCTTGCCGGCCGCGTCGATGATGCGGGCGCCCGCCGGGACCTCGACGCCGGCGCCGACGGCGGCGATGTAGCCGTCACGGATGACGACGGTACCGCGCTCGATGACTGGCCCCGCCATCGTGTGGATGCGGGCGTTCGTGATGGCGATCGTCTGGCCCGAGGCCGTGCCCGCGCCCGCGAGCAGGGCTACGACCGAGGCCACTGCGACGGCGCGCTTCACGACACCACCTCCTTCCGCTCGTTCCCGACCATGAAATCGCTCTTCGGCTGGAGGCGCGGATCGTTGCGGTCGTAGACCAGCGCGCCGTCGATGAAGACCTTCTCCGCCCGCGTGTAGACGCTGAACGGGTCGCCCGACCAGATCACGACGTCGGCCATCTTCCCGGGCTCGAGCGAGCCGGTCCGGTCGGCGATCCCGAGCGCCTTCGCCGGGTTGATCGTAATCCAGCGGATCGCGTCCTCGTAGTCGATCCCCATGCCGGCCTCTCTCGCCGCGCGGATCACCTTGGCCGCCTCCTGGTTCAGGCGCTGGATCCCGGACGCGTCGTCCGAGTGGACGATCGCGCACCCGCCCGCCTCGTGCACGAGCGCGATGTTCTCCAGGATACCGTCGTACGCCTCCATCTTGAAGCCCCACCAGTCGGCCCACATGCTGGCGCAGATCCCCTCGCGCGCCAGGATGTCGCGGACCTTGTACGCCTCGACCGCGTGGTGGAACGACGAGATGCGGTAGCCGAACTCCTTGGCCAGGTCGACCATGACGGCCAACTCGTCGGCGCGGTAGCAGTGGTTGTGGACCAGGATCTCGCCCTCGAGCACGGCGGCCAGCGTCTCGAGCTGCAGGTTGCGTTGCGGCATGCGCGCCGGGTCCGCGCCGTTCTCGGCCCAGCGCTTCCACTCGTCACGGTACCGCTGTGCGCGGATCCACGCCTCGCGGTAGCCGGCGACGTTCCCCATCCCCGTCATCGGCGACCGGCCGCGGCTGCCGTAGACCCGCGACGGGTTCTCGCCGCACGCCATCTTCAGCCCGTGCGGCGCGCCGGGGAACTTCATCTCCTGGACGGTGCGCGCGGGGACGTTCTTGACCGTCACGCCCCGGCCGCCGAACAGGTTGGCCGAGCCCGGCAGGATCTGCATCGTCGTGACGCCGCCGGCCAGGGCGAGGGCGAACTGGGGGTCCTGGGGCCAGACCGAGTGCTCGGCCCAGACCTCCGCGGTGTTCGGCGCCGTCATCTCGTTGCCGTCGGCGAGCGCGTCGACGCCCGGCGCCGGGTAGACGCCCAGGTGCGAGTGGGTGTCGATGACCCCCGGCGTGACCCACTTCCCGGTCGCGTCGATCACTACCGCGTCCGCCGGTGCCTGGACGTTCGTCCCGACCTCGACGATCCGGCCGTCGCGCATGAGGAGCGACGCGTTGTGCAGCACCGGCCCGGCGGCGGTCAGGATCGTGGCGTTGCGGATCAGCGTGGTCCGCGACGGGAGAGGCTGGTAGGTCGAAGCGAAGGGGTCGGCCGCGAAGACCGACGCCTTCTCGGCCGTGCCCGCGGCCTCCGCGCGAGGCGACGGCGCGGACGACGTCGTCTGCGACGCCGCGCTCGCGCACCCCGCCGTCGTCGCCGCCGCGAGCACCCACAACCAAGCGCGTAGATGCATGGAACGACTCCCGGAAGAAGTGATTCGTACCGGTGCAAATTACGGCATGGCGAGATGAAGGAGCAAGCGACGGCGCGGCCCCGGGGAGGCCGGTCCACTACCCTGGACGGCCGGGGCGCGGCTAGGATATCCGGGCAGGGCCGGCCGTCGTCCGCTCCGCGGCATCCCACCCTCGGATCACGGCCTCCGGGACGATGCCGTCGTAGACGATCTGCGCCGGCCCTTCGAGCCGGACGAGCCCGTCGTCCTCGAGCGTCACGCCGAGCGATCCACCCGGCATCCGCACGGTGATGCGCGGCCCCCGGACGAGCCCGAGCCGGGCGGCGGCGGCCGCGGCGGCGCAGGCGCTCGAGCCGGAGGCGAGCGTCTCGCCCGCGCCGCGCTCCCAGACCCAGGCCTCGATCGTGTCCGGGCCGGCCGCGCGGACGAACTGCACGTTCGTGCCGGCGGAGAAGGCGGGGTGCGTCGAGAGCCGCGGCGCGCGGCGGAGGAAGTCGTCGCGATCGAGCACGTCGACGAAGACGACGCAGTGGGGGTTGCCGACCGAGACCGGGTTCACCCGCGCGGCAAGCCCATCGCCGAGGTCGAGGACGTGGCCGAACGCATCGCCCGGCTCGGGCACGAACCCGACGTCCTCGCCGCGGAACGAGGCGCGCCCCATGTCGGCCACGATCGTGACCGAGCCGTCCGCCTCCGCGCCCACGACCTGCATGCGCACGGTCTCGCCGGGGAGTCGCACCTCGAACGGCTCGCGCGCGACGCGGCCTCGGGCGTGCAGGTAGGCCCCGAAGATGCGCAGCCCGTTCCCGCTCTTCTCGGCCTCGGTGCCGTCGGGGTTGAAGATGCGTAGCCCGAAGCCGCCGTCGCGGCGGAGGTCGGCCAGGAGCACGCCGTCCGAGCCGATGCCGAAGTGGCGGTCGCAGAGGGCGCGGACGAGCCCCGCGCTCGGCGGGCCGCCCAGGTCCGCCGAGTCGATCACGATGTAGTCGTTGCCGAGGGCCTGGCCCTTGGCGAATGGGAGATCGGACATTGGCAGAGGTTCCTCCGGTGCCGGGCGCGGGACCGCGCGGACGCCGGGATGGTAACGCGCGACGTCGTTGACTGGAAGATATGAAGCTACGCAACCTCCACCGCTGGGACGTCTCGACCGAGGAGGCGCGGGAGATCCAGCGCGAGCTGCGCGACCGGATCGTGCTCGAGCCGCCGGCCGGATTCGAGCCGCGCCGCGTCGCCGGGGCGGACCTGTCGATCCGCTGGAAGCACGACCGCGGCCACGCCGCCATCGTGACGCTCGACGCCGATTCGCTCGAGACGGTCGAGGAGGCGACGGCGGTCGTCGACGTGTCGTTCCCCTACGTGCCCGGCCTCCTCTCGTTCCGGGAGCTGCCGCCGCTCGCCGCCGCGTGGAAGCGGCTCCGGCGCAAGCCGGACGTCGTCATCTTCGACGGCCACGGCATCGCCCATCCGCGTCGCTTCGGGATCGCGTGCCACGGCGGGCTCCTCTTCGACGTCCCGTCGATCGGCTGCGCGAAGTCCCTCCTCGTCGGCAGCCACGGCCAGCTCGGCAAGAAGCGCGGCTCGACCGCGGAAATCACGATCGACGACGAGGTCGTCGGGATGGCCGTCCGCACGCGCGACGGCGTCAAGCCGGTCTACGTGTCGCCCGGGCACCGCATGGACCTGCCGACGGCCGTCGAGCTGGTGCTCCGCATGGGCGCCGGCTACCGCGAGCCGGAGACGACGCGCCGGAGCCACGCGCTCGTGAACCGAATGCGGAGGGAGGGCGAGGCGAAGAAATGAGACGGGGGCCGGGGTCGACGGCGCCCGGCCCCCGCGCGCCTCACCGCGCGCCTTCCGCCGTCACCGCCGCCGGCCGGCTGTATCGCTCGAACCAGCTCCGCAGGTAGAGCTGTGTGCGCATGAAGTTCGACGGCCGCGACGTCGTGCCGTGCCATTCATCCTTGAAGCGGATCATCGCGGTCGGCACCTTCCGCATCTTGAGCGCCTGATAGAACTCCTCGGTCTGCGAGATCGGCGTGCGCAAATCGTTCTCGCCCGTCATCAGCAGCGTCGGCGTCTTCACGTTGCCGACGTACATGAGCGGCGAGCGGCGCAGGTGCTCGCTCGGGTCCTCCCACGGCATCTTCTCGAAGTTGCGGTACCAGTTCGGCCCGTCCGTCGTCCCGACGAAGCTCAGCCAGTTGATGACCGGGCAGTTCGAGGACGCCGCCGCGAAGCGGTCCGTGTGGCCGACCACCCACGCCGTCAGCACACCGCCGCCCGAGCAGCCGAAGACGAACATGTTCCGCTCGTCGATGTACCCCTTCGCGATCACGGCGTCGACGCCGGCCATCAGGTCGTGGAAGTCCTTGTTCGGGTAGTCGTACTTGATCGCGTTGCCGAACGCGCTCCCGTACCCCGAGCTGCCGCGCGGATTGGTGTAGAGCACGACGTACCCGTTCGCCGCGTGCTCCTGCCGCGCGAAGCTGAAGCCGACGTTGTACATCGCGTGCGGCCCGCCGTGGATGTCGAGCATGAGCGGGTACTTCCGCGACGGGTCGAACTGCGGCGGCTTGACGATCCACCCCTGGATCCGCAGCCCGTCGAACGACTCGTACCAGATCTCCTCGACCTCGCCCAGCGTCACGCCCGCCAGCACGTCGTCGTTCACCGCGGTCAGTCGCTGTATGTCCCGCGGGCGGCGGAGGTCGAAGGCGACGACGTCGCCCGGCTCGTGCGGCGCGCTCTTCACGCCGACGGCGCGCCCGTTCCGGCCGATGTCCGTGACGTTCAGCATGTGCGCGCCTTCCGTCACGGGGCGGACGCGCCCGTCCACCGACGCGAAGTACAGGTTCTGCGCCCCCTTCATCGAGGCGTTGAAGTAGACGCCGCTCCCGTCCGGCGCCCAGGTCACGTTCCCCGGCGCGCTCCCCATCTCCTCGGCGATCATGCGGGGGTTCGAGCCGTCGATCCCCATGATGTAGAGCTTCGCCTCGACGTAGGTGTCGTCGGTCCAGTCGTTGCCGATGTAGGCGACGAGGCGCCCGTCGGGCGAGACGACCGGCGAGCGGTCCGGCCCCTTGCGCGTCGTGAGCTGGCGGATCGCGCCCGTCTCCACGTTGACCGCGTAGATCTCCGACTCCCGCCACGCGTACTCGGCCTCCGGGATCCGCAGCGACGTGAAGAGGATCTCCTTGCCGTCCGGCGTCCACTCGACGCCGTTGTGGTCCCAGTCGCCGCTCGTGAGCTGGCGCGGCGTGCCGCCGTCGGCGGGGACGATGAAGATGTGCCGGTAACCTTCCCGGGTGAATCCGACCCGGTCCTGCCGGTAGTCGAGCCGCGTGACGATGCGCGGGTTCTCCGTCCACCGCGCGCCCTCGGGACGCGCGGGGAGCGCGATCGGCCAGCGCTCCTGCGCGGGGACCAGCATCGTGAAAGCGATCCACTTCCCGTCCGGCGACCACGCGATGTCCGACGGCGACTCGTCGAGCCGCGTGATCTGCGTGACCGCGCCCTCCGCGTCCATCCACCGCACGAAGATCTGCGACCCGCGCGGCTCGCCCTGGGCGACGAACGCGATCCGCGTCCCGTCGGGCGACCACCGCGCCGACGAGCCGTCGAGCAGCTTCCGCTGCTTCGACCCATCCGCGTTCATGATCCACAGCGACGACCGCCAGCGGTCGTTGACCTTGTCGACCCATCCGCGCGTGTAGACGATCTGCTTTCCGTCCGGCGACAGGCGCGGATCGGAGACCCGTTCCCAATCCAGGTACATGTCGAGGGTGAGGGTCTGGATCGACTCCTGGGCCGCCGCGGGTCCCGCCAGGAACAGCGCGAGCGCGAGCGCGCGGCCGAGCGTACGAAGGCTCATAGACTCCTCCGGTCGGGTGGGATGGATGGGTACGGCCGGTTTCGAGTCTGGTGCGGCGAGTCGTGTGTGGATGCAGTGCAGGATGCGCCTCGGAGCACGGCGCTGTCAAGCGACCGATGCCTCCGAGGCGACGTGGGGAGCGATCCCTTCGATGTCTCGGAAGACCTGGAGCGCGAACGCGACTCGCCCGAACGGCGCGCTCACCTGGATCCCCTGCACGTAGGGCCGGACCCGCTCGAACGTCTCGCGCGCGATCGCGATCCCCTCCTCCAGCGCGTGCTCCTTCCCCTTCTCGCTGGCGCGGCGCATCCGCTCGACGATCGCATCGGGGACCCGGACGCCCGGCACCTCGTTGGCCAGGAACTCCGCATTGCGCGCGGAGACGAGCGGCCAGATCCCGGCGACGATCGGGATGCGGATCCCGCGCCGGTCCAGCTCTTCCAGGAACGATAGGAGCTGTTCGGGATCGAAGATCGGCTGCGTTATCGCGTACTCCGCGCCGGCCTCGACCTTCCAGTAGAAGCGCCGCAGCTCGTGCTCGGGGTCGACCGCGCCCGGGTTCGCGCCCACTCCGATGACGAAGCGAGTGGGCTCGCCGATCCGGTTGCCGCCGGGGTCGAGCCCTTTGTTCAATCGGGACACCAGGTTGACGAGCCCGATCGAGTCGATGTCGAAGACCGCCGTCGCGTCCGGATATGGCCCCATCTTGGGCGGGTCGCCGGTGATGAGGAGCAGGTTGCGCAGCCCGAGCGCGTGTGCGCCGAGCAGGTCCGAGAGCATGCCGAGCAGGTTGCGGTCCCGGCAGCAGTAGTGGACGACGGCCTCGATCCCGACCTGCTGCTCGATGAGCGCCGCGGTCGCGAGGGCGCTCATCCGCATCTGCGCGCGCGGGCCGTCCGGCACGTTGACGCCGTCCACTCCCGCCTTCTTCAGGAGCCGCACGCCGTCCAGCATCTTCGAGGCGTCGGCGCCGCGGGGCGGCACGATCTCGACGGTCGTGAGGAGCTGGCCGGCCGCGAGCTTGCGCCCCCACCGCGAGCGCTCGCCGAGCGGGACGGTCTCGGCCTCCATCGTCGCCGGCGCCTCGGCGACCGCGACCCGCACCCGCCCGCGGCCGGGCGCCAGCGCGTGCACCGCGTCCGCTATGCGCTTGATGTGCTCCGGCGTCGTCCCGCAGCACCCGCCCACGAACTTCGCGCCCGCTCCGATCAGCCGCCGCGCGTACTCGGCCATGTACTCGGGCGAGGCCATGTAGATCTTGCGCCCCTCGACGTCGCGGGGGAGCCCGGCGTTCGGCTGCGCCGACAGCCGCGCCCGTCGGCGGGGCCCGATCCGCTCGAGCGCTTCCAGGATCCCGTGGGGGCCCACGGAGCAGTTGAAGCCGACGACGTCGGCGCCCCACTCCTCGAGGCGCGCCACGCACGTCTCCGGCGCCGTGCCGTATGCCGTGTCGCCCTGCTCCTGGACCGTCATCTGTGCAACGATCGGCGCATCGCCCAGCTCGCGCACGGCGAGGATCGCCTGGTGGATCTCCTCCAGGTCGCCGAATGTCTCCAGGACGATGAAGTCGACGCCGCCCGCGAGCAGCGCTTCCGCCTGCTCGCGGAAGAAGGCGCGCGCCTCGTCGACCGACGTCGGGCCGAACGGCTCGATCCGGATCCCCAGCGGCCCGATCGCCCCGCCGACCAGCGCACGATCGCCCGCCGCCTCCCGCGCCAGCCGCGCCGCCCGCTCGTTCAGCTCCGCGACCCGGTCCTCCAGCCCATACCGCGCGAGCTTGACCCGGTTCGCGCCGAAGCTGTTCGTCTCGATCAGCTCGGCGCCCGCCGCGACGTAGGCGCGATGGATCTCCTTGACCAGCTCCGACTCGCTGACGTTCAGCTCGTCGTAGCAGCGGTTGATGAAGACCCCCTTCTGGTACAGCATCGTCCCCATCGCGCCGTCGAAGACGTGCGGACGGGAATCGGTGAGGAGGTCGCGGAATCGAGACATCTGGACCTTTCGCCGTTCACGCGCTGAAGTACTTCGCCTCCGGGTGGTGCACGACCAGCGCCGCGGTGGACAACTCGGGCACCAGCGCACCCGCCTCGGTCAGATCCATCCCGAGCCTCTCGCGCGCCGGGAGCAAACGGAACACCAGCTCGTGCTGACGGTGGTCCGGGCAGGCGGGGTACCCCCACGAGTAGCGCAGCCCGCGGTCGGCGGGGATGCCGAGCTCGCGGCGCATGATCCCGTGGACGTACTCGGCGGCCGCCTCGGCCAGCCGCACCCCGAACCCGTGCAGGTAGTAGCCCTCCCCGTAGTCGCCGCCGGTCATGAGCGCGTTGGACCGTTCCAGCAGCTCGTCGCCGACGGACACGATCGCGAAGCCGGCCACGTCTTTTCGCCCGGACTCGACCGGCGCGAAGTAGTCCGCGAGGCACAGGAGGTCGCGATCCTGCTGGCGCGGGAAAACGAAGCGCGCGAGTTCCGCGTCCGGCGCCTCGGGATCGTAGACGACGAGCGTGTCACCCTCGGCTGCGGCCGGGAAGAAGCCGTACGCGGCGCGGACGCGCACCTTGGCCCCCGCGAGCGTCTCCTGCCGGTAGCGCCTGAGCCGCGGCTCGAACTCCTCCCGGACCAGCCGCTCCCACCGATCGCCCTTCGCGTTCTTGGCGCCCCAGTGCAGACGGTAGAGCGTGTTCAGATCGATCAGGGGGAACAGCTCGGCGAGGGGGAGCCGGTCCAGCACCTTGACGCCGAAGAACGGGGCGGCCGGGATGTCGACGTCGCGCGACGGCCCGCGGACCGTCCGCGCTGCGTGCAGCGCCCGGGCCTGCGCCTTCAGCGCCTCGCGCTTCGCCACGCCCTCCAGGATCTCCTCGTGGCGACGCCGCACGAACTCCCCTCGCCGGGCCGGGTCGACCAACGCCTCGACCGTCGCCAGCCCGTCGAACGCGTCCTTGCAGTAGAAGACCCCCGGCGCGTAGAGCTGCTCGGTGCCGATGAACGCCGCCGACCGCACGAACGACGGATTGATCGCCGCGCCGCCGCACAGCACGGGGAAGGAGAGCCCGCGCGCATGCAGCTCCTGCACGACGAGCGGCATCTGCTTCGACGTCGACACCAGGAGCGCGCTCAGCCCGATCGCGTCCGCCCCGACCTCGACCGCCTTGTCGATGATGTCGTTGACCGGGACCTGCTTCCCCAGGTCGTACACGGTGAAGCCGTTGTTCTCTAGGATCGTGCGGACGAGGTTCTTGCCGATGTCGTGCACGTCGCCGAACACGGTGGCCAGCACGACCTTCCCCTTGCTCTGCCCCTCGACCTTCTCGAGGTACGTCTCCACCCGCGCGACGGCGCGCTTCATGACCTCGGCGGACTGGAGCACGAATGGCAGGATGAGCTCCCCGGCCCCGAATCGGTCGCCCACCTCCTTCATCGCCGGGAGGAGCACGTTGTTGAGGACCCAGACGCCGGCCTCGTGGGTCGCGGAGTGCGCGTGGCCGCCCGCACCGGTGTCCGCGCCGTCTCCTCGGCCGGCTGCCACGGCGCCCACCCCGCCGACGCGTGCCGCCGCCTCCACCCGCCGCCGGACCGCCTCGTCGACCAGCGCCTCGATCGCGTCCTTCTTCCGGTGGACGATCTTCCAGTGGATCGCCTCCTCCGGCGTCATCTCGGCCGTCGGGTCGGCCGCCTCGGCCTCCTCGGCCTCGTTCTCCTCGAAGTAGGCGATGAATCGCGCGAGCGCGTCGTCGCGGCGGGCGAAGATCAGGTCGTCGGCCAGGCGACGCTGCTCCTCGGGGATCTCCGCGTACGGCGTGATGTGCGCCGGGTTCACGATCGCCAGGTCCAGCCCGGCCTCGACGCAGTGGTGCAGGAAGACGGAGTTGAGGACCGCGCGGGCGTGCTTCGCCAGCCCGAACGAGACGTTGGAGACGCCGAGGCTCGTGAGCGTGCCCGGCAGTTCCGCCTTGATGCGACGGATCCCCTCGATCGTCTCGATCGCGCTGCGCCGATACTCCTCCTCGCCCGTCGCGAGCGTGAAGGTCAGGGCGTCGAAGATCAGCGCATCGGGCGGGAGCCCGTACTCGCCGCAGACGATGTCGGCGATCCTCCGAGCCACCGCGACCTTGCGATCCGCCGTCTTCGCCATCCCCTCCTCGTCGATCGTGAGGGCGACGACGGCGGCGCCGTGCTCGACGACACACGGAAGGACGGCGTCGATGCGCGCGCGGCCGTTCTCGAGGTGGACCGAGTTGACGACCGCGCGGCCGGGGTACTGCTCGAGCGCGGCCCGAACGACCTCGGGCTCGGTGGTATCGATCTGGAGCGGCGCCTCGACGCCCTGGGCGAGGAGCTTGACGAGGCGACGCATCTGCGCGGCCTCGTCCTGCCGCTCCGTGAGCGCGACGCAGACGTCGAGGAGGTGCGCGCCGCCCTCGACCTGCTCGCGCGCGACGTCGACCACGCCCTCGTAGTCGTCCGCCAGGAGAAGCCGCTTGACCGCACGCGAGCCCTGCGCGTTGACCCGCTCGCCGATCAACGTGGGGCGCGGCTCCTGGACCAGGTCGACCGCCGTCATCGCGCTCGCGACGCGCGGGACGCGGGGGGCGCGCGGCCAGTAGAGGTGCGGACCGCGGCGTGTGGGGGCGACGTCGCCTGCGCCGCCCCCGTGCGCGCCCCCGCGCGCCGCGCCGTACCCACCTTCGCCCACGCCCTCGTTCCCACTCGCCCGCCAAACGAGCCGCCGCGCCGGGGTCCGCCCCCAAACCCGCTCCACCACGGCCCGGATGTGCTCCGGCGTCGTGCCGCAGCACCCGCCCACGATGTTCACGCCGTACCGCGTCACGAACTCCTCGTGCGCCTCGGCGAGCTCTTCCGGCCCGAGCGGGTAGACGGCGACGCCGCCCTCGTTGTGCGGGATCCCCGCGTTCGGGATCACGCTGACCGGGAGCGGGGAGTTCTCGCACAGCCAGCGCACGGCCTGGCGCATGTGCTCCGGGCCGGTCGAGCAGTTGAGCCCGATCGCGTCGACGCTCAGCGCCTCGAGCACCGTCGCCGCCGCGGAGATGTCCGTCCCGAGCAGCATGCGACCCGAGGTGTCCAGCGTGACCTGCGCCTGGATCGGCACCCGCCGCCCGGATTCGGCGAAGTAGCGCCGGATCCCGGCGATCTGCGCCTTCACCTCCAGCAGGTCCTGACTGGTCTCGATCAGCAGCACGTCGACGCCGCCCTCGACCAAACCTCGCGCCTGCTCCCGAAAGACCTCCGCCAGCTCGTCGTACGTGATGTTTCCGAGTGTCGGGTCCGACGTGCTCGGCAGGAACCCGCTCGGGCCCATGCTGCCGGCCACGAACCGAGGGCGGTCCGGCGTCGAATACCGGTCCGCCACCCGCCGCGCGAGCGACGCCGCCGCCCGGTTCAGCTCCACGATCCGGTCCTCGAGCCCGTACTCGCGCATCGTGAGCCGGTTCGCCCGGAACGTGTTCGTCTCCACGACGTCGCACCCCGCCTCGAGGTACGAGGCGTGGATCTCCTCGATGATGTCCGGCCTCGAGAGGACGAGATGGTCGTTGCACCCCAGCAGCGCCGGCCCGCCGAAGTCCTCGGCCCCGAGCCCCCGCGCCTGGATGCTCGTGCCCATTGCGCCGTCGAAGACCAGTACGCGGTCCTTCAGGACCTCGATGTATGCACTGCGCACCATGTCGCTCCCAATCCAGCGCGTTCCGCCGAGCTCGCACGCCGGCCGGACCGCGATGCCTGCCGCATCGCCGGGGTTACGCCCGAAAAACACGAAACCCCCGCAGCCACTTGTGGGTGCGAGGGTAGTCGAAGATTGGACAATGGACTGCCCGGCACTTTAGACCTTTGTTTCGGCGGCTGGCGCCCTCGTGGACACCTCCGCCCGGCGGTGGCAAGCGGCCCCCAAATCCGTCCGCCGATTCCCGAATTGTTCGCCGAAGCTACCACACGCAAGGGCCGTGCGCAACGCGCCGCGGCCTCGCGTCGGGCCCCGACGTTTCAGTCCGAAACGCGTTCGTAGCCCCGAAAGGCGAGCCAGCTCCGTGCATCCCGGATCCGCTCCTCGATCAGCGGGAGGTTCTCCGGATCGTCCTGGTGCTCCCTGGCGAGCCTGTGCAACTCATCGATCCAGCGCCGGATGTCGTCGACGTCTGAGAAAGGGTGAACGGGGGGATCGAACGGAATTTCCACGACTTTCCTTCGGTGCTGATTTCTGCGCCCCAGCGGCGCCCTTTATCACATATAGATGCCGCAAACGGCCCAAACTTCGCATGCGCCCCGGGACGACCGCGGGCCGCCGGGTTCTGCGCGCTCCGACGCGGAACGGCCGCCCCTGGCTCGGGGATTGCCGCCCTGCGCCCCCGTGCGAAGGAGGCGCGATGAACGTTCCGGCCGGCGAGCTTCTCGCCAGATACGGCCCGCCGCACCGCGGCAGGGAGCCACGCGTGATCGCTACGGGGAGGCCCGGCTTCCGGCTCCGCTTCTACCCCGGCGTGCGCGACGACGCCCGGGCGCTCCTTAAACGATTCGCCCGCTGGATTCGTGACCAGGTGCCCTTCCGCCACCCCGTCCGCGTCACCGTCGTCCCGCACGCGACGGTGATGGGGCACGAGGAGCCGCCCGGCTGGGCGGTGTTCGTGATCCCGCCGCCCGAGTACTCGCCCGGCGACGTGGTCCGGATCTACCTCGGCGCCGGAAAGGTCGACGTCCTCGAGCGCGACTTCGGGATCTCCAGCCCCGACTCGATCCTTCGCCTCATGCACGACCTCGCCCACGAGATCGTGCACTACGAGCAGTGGCGCGATGGACGGGAAGTGACGGAACGGGGGGTGAACAGCCGCGCGGCAGCGTGGGTCAACCGCTTCTGCCGAGAAGTGCTTCGATACGATGGGCCTGCGCTGGAATGGCCGCCGTGAGGATCTCGTGCCCGGCCTCGGTCACGACGACGTCGTCCTCAATGCGGATCCCGAGCCCGCGCAGCTCGGCGGGCGCATCCTCCGCGTCCTGCGGCACGTAGAGGCCGGGCTCGACGGTGAGGACCATCCCGGGCTCGAGACGACGCGGCTCGCCGCGGAGCGCGTAGTCGCCCACGTCGTGCACGTCCAGCCCCAGCCAGTGCGACGTCTGGTGCGGGTAGTACGTCCGGTACTCCCCGGACTCGATCAGGCCGCCGACGTCGCCCTTCAGCAGCCCGAAGGAGACCATGGCTTCGGCCAGGATGCGGAGTGCGGTCCGGTGCACCTCCTCCGTCGTCGTGCCGGGACGGACTGCCGCGATCGCGCGGTCGTGCGCGTCCAGGACCGCGTCGTACAGCTCGCGCTGGAGCGGGGAGAAACGGCCGGAGACCGGGAACGTGCGCGAGATGTCGCCGTTGTAGCCGCGGTAGTGCGCGCCCGCGTCGATGACGACGAGGTCACCCGCCGCCATGCGCCGGCGGTTCTCGATGTAGTGCAGCACCGTGGCGTTCGCGCCCGAGGCGACGATGGTGCCGAATCCGACGCCCTCCGCGCCGCGCCGGCGGAACGCGGCCTCCAGCGCGGCCTCGACCTCCCACTCCCCTGCGCCCGGCACGATCGTGGGCGCGGCTTCGATGAACCCTTCCGCGGTGATGAGCGCGGCCTCGCGGAGCAGCGCCAGCTCGTGCTCGTCCTTGATCAGGCGCAGCTCGTCGAGGATCACGCCCGGGTCCGAGAGGCGACGCGGGCCGATCCCGCGGCGCTGGCGCGTCGCCCGCGCGCGCTCGACGGCCTGCCGGACGATCCTGTCGACGGCCTCGGGGCCGGCGCCGAGCGGGTAGTAGATCGCCTCGCGGGTGCGCAGGAGGTCCGGGAGCCGCCGGTCCAGCTCGTCCAGCGGAACCGCGACGTCGGCCCGGTAGACCTCGCGGGCCGCCTCGGGACCGCCGCGCACGCCGGTCCAGCGCTCCCGATCCGGGTCGCGGGGGCGCACGAAGAGCCAGAACTCGCCCTCGTCGTGCCCCGGTGCCAGGACCAGCACCGCAGACGGCTCGGTGTAGCCGGTGAGGTAGTAGAAGTCGGGGTCCGGCCGGTAGCGCAGCTCGAGGTCACGCCCTACCACCACTTCCCGCCCCGCCGGGAGCACGAGTACGCCGTCGTGGCCCAGCAGCTCCGCCACCCGCGCGCGGCGGGCGGCGTAGCGATCGAGTTCGTCGGACGTCGGCCGGTCAAGTGGCGCGCGTTCCATCCCGTGACCCGTCCACCCGTTGCGATCCCTCGTTGCGCCGCCGTCGGCCGCCTCAGAGGCTGCGGCGGATCGCGTCCTCGACCCGCGGGATCAGGTCGTCCCAATCCGCCGAGGGCTCCTTGGTTACCGTCACGAAGTCCTCGACCATGAACACGCTGGCCACGCCCTCCAGCTCGAACAGCGCCAGCGCCAGCGGATCCCCGGCCGCCTCCTCCCGACTGCCGTAGCTGCGCGGCCGGTCGCCCGCGACGATCTCGCGGTCGACGACGAACTTCCCCGCGTTCGGATTCGGCGTGGGCTGGAACCTGATCGTCACTGACACCGGTGTCGACCTCCGATCAAGACCGTGCAGGGTTGGGGCCCGATATCTTGCGTCCGGCCCCGGACCGGCGCAAGCGGACTGCGCACCTATTGCCGGCGAGCGACGCGGCGGCCAGTGCGGCTACCGGCGGGGCGGCCGGCGCGGCCGCGTGCAGGGGAGCCGGCGCGGCGAACGGCGGCGCGACGGACGCGACCGACGACGCGGTCGACGCGGTCGACGCGGCCTACGCCGGCCCTTGAGAGCCGGCCGCCTCGGCCGTACCTTTGCCCCGCCCAGTCGACGGCGCGTTCCGCGCGACGCAGCACGGAAACCCACCCTCGGAGCCCAGGGACATGCACATCTTCCGCGAACCGAAGGTCACGCTGCTGGCCCGCCAGGAGTACGTGGGCGCACCCCACATCCGCTGGAAGAGCGACACCGACGTCGCCGGACAGGAGCTGGCCGAGTTCGCCGGGCGGCTCTGCTACCTCAGCTTCGGCCCCGACGCCGGGCTCGAGGGCGGACACCGCCTGATCTCGGGACGCACCACCAACGCGGAGTACCTCGACAACATTCTGGCCGTGCGCCATGGCAGCGTCCTCGAGCACGCCGTCTGGAGCCTGCTCTTCGAGGGGGTGAGCCGCGCGCTGACCCACGAGCTCGTCCGGCACCGGCATTTCTCCTACTCGCAGCTCAGCCAGCGGTACGTCGACGAGTCCGACGTCGCCTTCGTCCTTCCGCCGGAGATCGAGGAAGGCACGCCCGCGTTCGAGATCTGGAAGAAGAGCTGCGAGCGCGCCCTCGAGGACTACCGCGCGCTCCTCGCCGAGATCGAGACGCAGGTCCAGGACGAGCCCAAGGCGACGATGCGTCGCAAGCGGGCGCGCCAGGCCGCGCGCAGCGTCCTCCCCAACTCGACCGAGACCAAGATCGTCGTCACCGGGAACGCCCGCGCGTGGCGCCACTTCCTCGAGATGCGCGGCTCCGCCACGGCCGAGGCCGAGATCCGCGAGCTCGCGCTCAAGGTGCTCGAGGTGCTGCGTGCCGAGGCGCCCAACCTCTTCGGAGATTACCGCGTCGTCGAACAGCCGAACGGGTTCCGGGTGATCGAGACGGATTATCCGCGGGTCTGAGCCGCGGGCCGTCGAATTCGCCCGCCAGGACGACACGCGCCGGCCGGGATGCGCGGGCATCCCGGCCGACGTCTTGCATCGCACCCTCCGTTCGCTCCGCCGTCACCGCCGCACGCGAGGGCAATGGATACCCGTGAGGTCGCCCGGGCGACCACAGAGCTCCTCGAGATCGCCGGACTCGGCGTCATTGCCGTCGGCACCGTCGCCACCTGCGCCCTGGTCCTCGCCCGCGCCGCGAAACGCCGTGACTTCGGCGAGGCCTACGATCGGCTGCGCCAGGGGATCGGACGCACCGTCCTCCTCGGCCTCGAGTTCTTGATCGCCGCCGACATCGTCCGCACGGTCGCAGTCTCTCTCACGCTCCAGAGCGTCGCGTTCCTCGGATTGATCGTCTTGATCCGAACCTTCCTGAGCTTCTCCCTCGAGGTCGAGTTGCAGGGGCGATGGCCGTGGCAGGCACTACAGACCGAGCAACGGCCCGAATCACGCGCCGCGCAGCACGGGTGAGCCAGTCGACGTGGCTGCCTCGAGCCGGGCGCCGACGCGTCAGGCCGCCGCGCCGAACCGCTCCTCCTCCGCGCGCTGACAGTTCACGCACAGCCGTGCCCACGGCACGATGTCGAGACGCTCGAATCCGATCGGCGACCCGCACTCGGCGCACACCCCGAACCGTTCCGGCTCCTTGTAGAGCGTGCGCAACGCGTCGTCGATCCAGTAAACCAGTCGACCCTCCTTGCTCGCGAGCAGGAACTCCTTCTCCTGCTCCATCGTGTCGGTCCCCTCGTCGGCGAAGTGGAACGGGTATGTGGTCAGGTCCCCGTCGTCCTCCTGCTGCGACACCTTGGCGCGCTCGTCGAATTGCGCCAGCGCCCGGAGCGCACGCTCCCTCTCTCGCAGGAGTCTCTTTTCCAGATGGGCCCGCTGCTTCTGGTTCATCCGCGTCTACGGTGGAGTTGAGCGTCCGGGCCGTCGCGGCCCCGGCCCGGACGCGAAGCGCAACAAATGTTCCCGGCACGGGGTCAGTTGCGGCCGCGGATCGAGTCGACGGGCACGCCCAGCAGCTTCGGCTCGCGACGACGCGGCGCCTGCTCCGGCTCGCGAGCCGCGGGCTCCGTGCGGCCCCTGCCGACGGTGTCGGGAGCCGCAGGATCGGGGCGTATCGGCGGAGGCGGCGGCGCGGGCTCGTCGCCGCGGCGGCGCGGATCCGGGGCCCGGCCGGGGTCGGGCGCGCGACCGGGCGCCGGCGCGCGGTCAGGCTCCGGCTGCCGGGTCGCCGGCGGGCGAGTCACAGGCGGCCGACGCCCACCGGGCCGGTCCACCGGATCGCCGAGGAGCCTCGGCCCGACGGGGCCCTTGTACGTCTGGCCGGCTTCCCTTTCTCGCTTCGAGTCGTCGACGCCGGCCAGGATCATGGGCCGGAACCGGTCTTTCCGGGGCGTGGTGTCCGGGGGCGCCGTGCGGGGCTGGTAGGGTCGATCGATCGCGCCGTGGTACCGGTCGTACGCGGCCAGGTCCTCGGCCGAGTACCTGGCCAGGAGCTGGCCGTAGTCGGGCTGCGGCGGGATGGGAGGCGGGAGGAGGAAGGCCGGGATCGGCATGCGCGCCTGGCGCCAGGCCTCGAAGTCGCCGTCCCCGTCCGGGTCCCACATCTCCAGCTCGATGATGCTGTCCCCGTTGAGATCGAACAGGTACTTGCGCGGGACACCGCCGTGGTCGAGGACGATGAAGCGCCCGCCGCTCGGCGTAAGCCAGAGCGTGCTGAGGATCTCGATCGGGAACTCCGGCTCGCCGCAGAACGCCCGCCGACTCCCCCCGTAGCTCAGCTCCCCGAGCGGAGGGCGCGGCACGTACGGCTCCCGGAACGACGCCGGGAAGACCGGCGGCGGATCCGGCGCCTCCCGCTCGAGCTGCCGCGGATCGAGCTGGACCGTGATGAGCCCGGTCTGGCGACTCTCGAGGTCGCCGCCCTCGAAGGAGTAGAAGATCTGCACCCGCGCGATCGCTTCGACCGGCGCGGGCGGCGCAGGGACGAAGTCCGGAACCGAGTCCGCCATCGTCACGCAGTAGAACGATGGGATCACCGGCTCCAGCCAGAGCGTGTCCAGCATGGCCAGCGGCGCCGCCTCCCCGTCCGCCTCCACCCGCGGCAGCGTCACCGGGATCTCGTACCGCACCAGCGGCGACCCCGCGGCGATCCGCCCGTGCAGCGGCTGGCCGTCGTTGCGCACCAGGTTGAACCGCGTCGGCACGCTCAGCTCCAGTCGCCCGGGCGTCGCCGGCTCCTTGCCCAGGTTCACCACGGCGAAGAGGAGCGGAACCCGTACCACGCCGCCCGACCGCGCCGCGGTCGTGTCCGCCCACGCCGCCGGCACGCGGAGCTCCTCGGCGTACTCGCCATCGGGCGCGGCGAGCACGAGACGCAGCACCGCGTCGTCTTCACCGAGTGGCAGGAGCCAGTAGAGCACGGCCGCGGCGATGCCTGCGGCGCCGATCCGCGCCCAACGCTTGCGTCCCCGCGCCCGCGCCCGACCAAACATGCGTTTCATGCCGGGCGGGGATACGCACGCGCCGTGCCCGAACGATCGGGCCCGGCACGCCGGGCACGCCGGGCACGCCGGGCACGCCGGGCACGCCGGGCACGCCGGGCACGCCGG
>CALBZE010000091.1 GCA_937889645.1 uncultured bacterium | reverse complement strand
CCGAGATCTACCCTCTTTCCCTACACGACGCTCTTCCGATCTCGCCCCAGGCCCCTACCGCACCCCGCTCGCTTCCAGGGCGTAGAATCCCCGCACCGCCGACGCGATCTCGGCCCACCGGCCCACGCGCACGGGTGCCGGCGGGAGTGAATCGAGGAAGTACCGTCCGTACCCCTTTTCGACGATGCGACGATCGAGCAGCAGGATCGCGCCACGGTCCGAGCGCGACCGGATCAACCGGCCGAACCCCTGCTTGAGGCGCAGCGCGGCATGGGGGAGCATGTACTCGTAGAACGCGTTGCCGCCGTTCCGCTCGATCGCCTCGACGCGCGCGGCGGTGAGCGGCTCGGACGGCACCTTGAAGGGCAGCTTCGTGATCACGAGGCCGCGGAGCGGGCGGCCCGGCACATCGACGCCCTCCCAGAACGACGCGACCCCGAGCAGGATCCCGTGCCCCGAGGCCGCGAACGCTTCGACGAGCCGAGCCCTGGGCGCCTCGCCCTGCTCGAAGAGCGGCCAGCGGCCGTCGACTCCGCGGCGGCGCAGCTCCTCGGCCACGCGCCTCAGCGACCGATACGACGTGAACAGCACGAAGATCCCGCCGTCGCTCATCTCGGCGAGATCCCGGACGATATCGGCCGTGGCGACGTCGAATCGGCCGTTGTCCTCGTCTCGCGGACCGGGCAGGTCCGTCGGGATCGCCACGATCGTCTGCTCCTCGTAGTCGAACGGCGATGGGTAGACGGCCTCGGCGACTTTGATGCCGCCGCCGTCGAGGCCCAGGCGGCTGCGCAGGAAATCGAAGCCGTCGCGCGTGGCGAGGGTGGCCGAGGTCAGCACGGCCGTGTCCACGCGCTCGAAGAGCGCTTCGCGCAGGGCGCCGGACACGTCGATCGGCGCCGCGTTGACGACGACGTTCGGCTCGCGGCCGCCGCCGCCGCCCCGGCGCTCGATCCATCGGACCATCGGCGTCGCATCGTCGGCCGTCGAGAATGCGAGGCGAAGCGCATCGAGCGCGCCAGCCGTGCGTCCGGCCACGGATTCGAGCTCCAGGAGCTGCTCCTCGAGCGACTCGCGCCACCGTTCGTCCAGGCGGATCGTCTCGCGTAGGCGCCCGATCCCACGGATCAGCGTCTCGAGCGACGTCGTCAGGTTCTCGAACCCGACGCCGAGCCCCGTCTCCCATTCGGGGCACGCGGAGACGTCCGGGTCGAGGCGGAGCACACCGTCGTCGGCACGGGCGGTCATGGCCTCGAGCCGGCCGAAGAACTCGGCGACGTTCTCCCGCGCGCGCTCGGCCGCGGGCCGGACGACGTCGCGGACCTGCGCGAGGGCGTCCTGTTGGAGGAGGTCGTCGGGCCCGTCCTCGAGTCGGCCGACGACGGCGGCGAGCACGCCGCGTCCGCGCCGGTCGAGCCTGCCGAGGATGCGGAGCAGGCCGCGTCGCGAGACCGTCGCGCCCAGGTGCGACGTCGCCGCGTCCTCCAGATTGTGCGCCTCGTCGAAGATCACGCGCCGATACGCGGGAAGGACGGCCTGCGCGGTGTAGTTGCCCTGGGCGCGGCGCACGGCGAGGTCGCTGAAGAGCAGGTGGTGATTGACGACGAGGACGTCCGCAGTGGCCGCGTCACGCCGCGCACGCTGATAGAAGCACGCCTCGAAGTGCGGGCATTTCGCCCGGAGGCAGACGTCGGATTCGCTCGCGACCTCGTCCCACACCTCGGGTGCCGGCTGGAATGGAAGGTCCTGCAACGAACCCTCGCGAGTGGTGCCGAGCCACTGCAGGATCGCCTCCAACTCCGCGCGATGGCCTGTATCGAAGAGCGTGCTCGCGCTCTGCGCCGCAAGCCGCGCTCGGCGGATCGAGACGTAGTTGTTCCGCCCCTTGACCAGCGCGAACCGAAACGGCTCGCCCAGCGCCCGGCGAAGGAAGGGGAGGTCTTTCCCGACGAGCTGCTCCTGGAGGTTGATCGTGTTGGTCGAGACGACCGTCCGTTCGCGGTTCGCCGCCGCCCAGCGGATCGCCGGGACGAGATACGCGATCGATTTGCCGGTCCCGGTCCCCGCCTCCGCGATCGCGATCCCGCCGCCGTTGTACGCGTCGACGATGGCCGCGGCGAGCTCGCGCTGCATCGGGCGGTCCTCGTACGCAGGGTGCGCCCGGCTGATCGGACCGCCCGGCCCGAGCGCGGCATCGACTTCGGCGATGTCGATCGGCTCGTAGGCGGTGGCCCGGGCGGGCTCGACCACCACGTACAGTTCGCCGGCTTCGTTGTCGGTTATCGCGAGCCCGATCCCCTCGGCGTACAGCTCGGCCGCGATCTCGAGGTCCGCCTCCGACGGCTCGAGAACGCCCGACGGGTGGTTGTGGATGACGAGCATCCCCGGCCCCGCCGAGCGCACCGCGGCCAGCACCGCGTGACGGTTGCCTCGCGCGACGACCGTCGGATCACGAACGTCGCCGCCGTCGCCGACGTGGGCCAGGAAACACACCTCGTTGCCGCGGGCGCGCTTCACCTCCGCGCGAATGGCGGTCGACGCCTCGGGTGTCAGATAGAGGGCTCGCGACAATGCTGCTCCGCTTCGGCGATTCAGGGCGACGACGCTAGGCCGCCGACAGGGTGGCGCGCCAAGTTACCCCGGAGCCGCCGCCGAGGTGCCCGGGACGCCCCGATGAACCGGCGTACTTCTTGCGCCGACGTACCTAAACATTTATTCTGCCGCACCCGGGTCGTGCGCGCGTGCGTTTCGTGCCCGCCGGTCTCGCGCCGGTCCCGGCCCCGGCGGCCGAAACCCAACGGCTCGAGTCAAGGAGGTTCGCAGTGCTCTCACGTACACCCCATGACCGGTCAATGGAGAATCCCCTGATGCACACGTCAGACGCGCAGGTGAAGAACCTGCTCACCATCCGCGGCGATCACGCCAGAATCGAAGGCAAGTTCCAGATCGCCGACTCGATCGAGATCCAGTGCGAGGTCGGCGGCGAACTCGACGTTGGGGGCAAGCTCGTCATCGGCGACCGGGGCGTGGTCAAGGCCGACGTGCGTACGGTCGACGCGGTGATCATGGGCGCGTACGAAGGCAACATGGTCGCGACGGGCGACGTCGAGATCGCTTCCACGGGTCGCGTCATGGGCAACATCAAGACCGACTCGCTCGTGATCAACAAGGGCGGCTTCTTCAACGGGAACGTCTCCAAGATCAAGGACACGCCCGAGATCACGGCGCCTGCCGCGCCGCCGCGTCCGGTCGCGGCCGAGAAGCGGGAGAGTGCGGCGCCGGAGTCGGAATCCAAGGAAAAGGACAAGGAGCTGGCGATCCCCAAGCTCCAGCGCCCGTAACGGCACTTTCGCATGCTGAGGCGGTGGCAGCGTCCACCTCGCAATCCGAAACCGGAAATCACCGAGGCGCCGGTCGTCGTTGCGGAAGGGTTCGAGCTGGGAGGCAAACTTTCGCTGAATCGACCGGCGATCGTGAATGGGCGTCTGCGCGGCTACATCCAGTCGACTTCTCACGTCACTCTCGGGCCGTCCGCCGTCGTGCATGCAGACATATCCGCCCGCAGCGTCACCGTCCATGGCATGGTGATCGGGAACCTGACTGCGGAGGAAAGCATCAGCCTCGAAACCGGCGCCCGCGTCAAAGGTGATCTCGTGGCTCCCGAGATCACCATCGGCGCGGGCGTCTGTTTCGAGGGCGATTGCAGGATGATGTCGCCGGCTTCTTGGGCGGCGTTACACGCCATTTCCGAGTCTTCCGAAGCCGCCAACGGCTGAGCCGTCCGACGCGGCGGGGCGGAATCCCGCTTCGCGCCCACCCACCAAGATTCCCCTCGGAGCGCAGTTCTCAGGTCTTCAACGTCTTCTTCTTCGCCGCCGGGAAGAGCACGTTGTTCAGGATCAGTCGGTACCCTGGCGAGTTCGGGTGCAACGACAGGTCGGTCGGCGCGTCCCCGATCTGGTGCTGCGGGTCCTCCGGATCGTGACCGCCGAGGAACGTCCACGTCCCCTGCGCGTAGGTGCCGTGAATGTACTTTACCCACGGCGCGCCCTCCTCTTCGGCCAGCACGATCGTGCCCGGCTTGAGCCGGTCCCGACGGAACGACGTGGTCAGGCCGTAATAGTCCGGGATCACGCTCTCGTGGTTCTGGACGAGCATGGACGGGACCGGGTCGAACTTCGCGCTGAACTCGAACAGCTTGAATGCGCCCAGCGGCTGCCTCCACGGCGTGTTGACCTGGTGTCCATCGATGTCGCTGAACGCATTGACCGTCGGGTTCACCTGCACCTCCGCTCCCTGGAACGCCATGGTGCGTCCCCACTGCATCTTCGCGGTCGCGTTCGGGTCGGGCGGCGTCCCGTCGCTGAAGGACGCGGCGATGTCGACCCCCACGGCCGCGAGGGCGAGCTCGATGGTCTCCGTTGCGGTGCACATCGCGAAGAGGAAACCGCCTTCCGCAACGTAGCGGCGGATCTCTTCGGCGACCGCCTTCTTCAGGGCGGGGACGTTCGCGTGCCCGAACTGGGCCGCCATCGCCTGGTTGCGCTGGACCTCCTCCTGGAGCCACGCCGCGCCCGCGTAGTTGATGTAGAACTTGGAGTACTGGCCGGTGAAGTCTTCGTGATGGAGGTGCAGCCAATCGTATTCCTTGAGGCGGCCCTGGAGGACCTCGGCATCCCAGACCTTGTCGTACGGGATGTCGGCGTAGGTGAGGGCCAAGGTGACCGCATCATCCCACGGCGGTGTGTTGGGCGGTGTATAGACCGCGATCTGCGGGGCCTTCTCCAGGATGATGCTCTCCATGTTCTCCCGCTCGATCTGGGAGCGAATCTGCGCGACCCGCGAAGCGTCGAGCTGTTCGACGGTCACACCGCGGAGCGCGGCTTCGCGCCGAACGGGTTCGCGGTCCGGGAGCAGGAACGATCCGCCGCGATAGTTGAGCAGCCACTCCGCGGTGTACCCCTGTGTGAGCGTCCAGTACGTGAGGCCGTACGCCTTGAGGTGGTTGGTTTGCGTCGTCGCGTCCATCGGCACCAGCAGGTACTGGGCGCGGAGCGGCGGAACGACGAGGGCGAACATGGCCAGGAACAGCAACGTACGACGCATCGATCTACTTCCTTGAAACAACTGCTGCATCAGGATCGTGGACCCGGGCTCCGGAGCCGGTCCAGTTCTCGCCGCGCCTGGGGGACCAGCGCGCTGCGCGGGTACTCCAACACCAGGCGCTCGAGGAAGGCGCGCGCCTCGACGTCGTGGCCGGGGCGTGCGGCCAGTGAGCGGCCGAGCGCCAGCAGCGCGGCGGGCGCCTCGGGCGAATCCGCATAATCGGCGACGATGAGTCGGCGAATGCGTTCCGCGTCGGCCGGCAGCGCCGCGCGGTCGGCGAGCCCGGCCGCGAAGTCGAGGATACCGGCGCGCTCGGCGCGGTCGAGCGAATGCGACTCATCGACCAGGATCGCGACTGCACCCCGGTCGTCTCCTTGCATGGCGCGAGCCAGGGCCGTCCCGAGGAGCCGCCCGCCCTCGGGGGTCACCCGGCCGAGTAGGGTGACGAGCGCTAGCGTCTCGGTCGCCTCGGCCCCATCGAGCCCGGGCGCCGCGGTCATGAACGCGGCTCGCGCCTGCCGCACGTCGCCTTCGTGCAGCGCGATTCGCCCACGGAGCACCGTGGCGCGCGGCCCTTTCGCGGTTGCCAGCACGCGTTCGGCGCGTGCGACGTCGCCGCGGCGGAGCAGCTCTTCGCCGATCACCGCGGCGAGCCCGTCCAGCTCGGGGGACTCGCCGTACTCGTCGCGGAACGACTGCAGCTCGCCGAGCGCCACGTCGATGTCGCCTTCGCGGGCGGTCAGCTCGATCCGGAACGCCGCGGCCCGCCGTCGGTCGGGCGAGCCGACGGCGTAAGCCGACTCGAGCGCAGCGAACGCGGCGCGAGCGGTCGCCGTGTCGCCCACGGCGAGGGCGAGCTCGGCGTGTCGAGTGCGGAGCGCGAGCAATGGTTGGTCCGGCGCCCCGGCGGCGAGCAGCTCGCCGTACGCCCAGTAGGCGAGGCGCAGGAGCCGGGCGCCGTCCGCTCGCCTCGCGACTTCGACCAGGAACGCCTCGCGCTCCCTGCCCTGGAGCTCGCCCGCCACGCCGCGTGCGATCGCTTCGGCGCGATCGCCGAGTCCGGCGTCGATCGCGAGCTCGACGGCCGCTCGCCTCCGCTGGGGGGTCGTCGGCTTGCGTGTGAGTGCATCGATCAGCCCCGGCACGAGGCGGGCGCCGCCGTCCGGCAGCGCCGCGAAGCGACGTCGTACCAGCGATGCACCGCGGGCCTCGGCGCCGATCGCTCGCTCCCACTCCCGAATCGCGCGCTTGTCGTCGCCGAGGAGCGCGAACGCCTCGCCCAGCTCGAGCGCGAGCGCGTCCTGGCGCCCGACGCGCTTACGGCCGCGCTCCAGGACCTCGGCGGCCCGGGCATGCATGCCGCGGGCGGCATACACCCGGGCGATCTCGCGGTACGGCGTCTCCAGCTTGGGCGTCGCCGCGATCCAGGCCTCGGCGGCCTTTTCGAATCGGTCCATGCGGCCGAGCTCTGCGAGCGTCTGCAGGCGGAGCTGGTGTCCGGTCGTGGAGGTGGGATCGGCCTGGAGCAGCCGGTCTACGGGGTCGAGCACGTCGGCCAGGCGACCCTGGACCCGGTAGACGCGCACGAGGGCGAGGAGCGCGCTCACCGCGGCCGGGTCGTTGGCGAGGATGCCTTCGAGAATACGCTCTGCGGCTTCGAAGTCGCCCGCGGCCTCGCGAACTGCGGCCTCGCGCAGGAGCCGCACATCGTCGCCTCCGTTGCCGCTCGCGACCTGGCCCCGGACCGGCGTCGCCGGGCACAATACGGCCAGCCCCAGGATGCAGAGCTGGACCGCAACCCTTCGTCGGGTGACTGGCACGTCGTTCTCCCTCAGCGATCGGGTGATCCGCCGGGCGACCGCCCCGTCGCGGGCGTCGGCTCGCCCCCTCGATTCAGCCGGTCGAAGTACTCGAGGACCAGCCTGCGGTACGCCGGCGGCAGCGCTCGCAGGGCCTCCGCATCGGGGACCGGGAATCGCGGCCCGGCGTGCAGGAGCTCGGCGTCCAGCGGCCCGGCCCGAGACACGCCCACGTTACCCGGCCTCTCGGCCACGCGCTCGTTGGTGTACTCCTCGCGCTCGAGCGTGCGGCCGGCATCCAACAGGCGGTGGAACAGCCTCTCCTGCCGCGCGAGGAGGTCGGGCGTCATCCGGCCACCTTCGAGTTCGCGGGCGATCGCTTCCGCCTCGCGCGCCAGCTCGTCGAGTTGGCCGAGGATGTCGTCCTGCCCGCCGATCATGTCGTTGAGCCCGCCGAGCTTCCTGGCGACGTCCCGCTGCTCGCGCGCCATGCGCTGCATCTGCTCCGCCATCGCGCGCGGCCCGAGGTCGAGCGGGAGGAGCGAATTGGCCTGGCCGTTGAGCGCGCCCTGCTGCTTCGCCAGCTCCGCGAGCTGCTGCAGCGCTTGCTGGAGCCCCGTCCCGGCCTGCGACTGCTCGATCTGCTCGCCGTTCTTCAACAGCTCGAGCGCCAACTGATTCAGCGCCTCGATCGTCCGCCGCGCCTCCTCGATCGGCATCCCCTGTCGGCCGTTGCGCCCATCGAGGGCATCCAACGTCTGCTGCATGGCGAGCGCGGCGCGGCCGAGCGCAGCGCTCACGTCCTGGTTGACCATCGCGGACCGGCGGCCGACCTCGGCCAGGTTTCGTCCGAGCGCCTCAAGGCTCTGCTTGAGCGCGGCCTGCTCGGACCGGATCGACTGCAGGTCCGCGGAGCCCGTTCCGGGCCCGGGCTGCCCGCCGGACGGCTGCCCGCCCGGCCCCGGCTCGCCGGATCGAGGCTGCTGGCCCTGCGGGCCCTGCCCCTGCCGACCCTGGCCCTGACCCTGCTGACCGGCCCCCTGGTCGCCCTGACCCTGCTTGCCCTGCCTGCCCTGCTGGCCCGATTGGCCCTGGTCCCCGGTCTGGCCGCCCTGCTGGCCGACCTGGCTCTGCTGGTCGGACTGCTGCCCCTGCTGTCCCGCGTCCTGCCCTTGCTGGCCCTGCTGCCCGGGCTGACTGCCCTGCGGCTGACGGGAATCGGCGCCCTGCTGCTCCCCGATCGACCCGCTCTGCTGGAGTTGCTGCATCTGCTGGAGGACCTCGGCCTGGCGCTGGGCGAGCTCGAGCGCCTCGTTGGCCGCCTGCTCGACGGATTGCCGCGTCTCGTCGCGCCACGCCTGGGCCATCGCGTCGCGAGCCGATTCGAGCGACTCCGCGACCTTCTCGAGCTGTTGGGCCGCCTCGCCGCCGCTCTGACTCGCCTGTTGGCCGAGTCCTTGCTGCGCCTGCTGCGCGGCACGGTCCATCGACTGTTGCGCCGACTCGAGCTGCTTCGACGCCGCCGCCGTCTGCTCCGCCGTCGAGCGCTCGCCGTGCTCCTCGAGCTGCTGCATGAGCCCGGCGATCCGCTGCTGGAGCGCTGCCCCGCGCTGGGCCAGGTCCTGCTGCTGCGCCATCCGCTCGGGGGTCAACGCACCGGGTTGCTTCAGCTCCTCCGCCAGCGCTTCCTGTTGCGCGGCGAGTTCCCGGGCCTCCTTGGCCGCAGCGTTCATCTGCTGCTCGAGGGCGGCACGACGCATCAACTCGGCGCTCTGTTCGATCTGCCGCCGCAACTCCTCCTGCTGCGCCGCGAGCTGCTCGAGGGCCCGTTGCAGCTCCTCGGAATCCATCTGGTCGACGGAGTTGCGGAGCTGCTCGAGCTGCTCACGCAGCTCCGGCGACAGCAGCTGGTCGTAGAGCTGGCGCAGCTCCGCGAGCCGCTGCTGGAGCGCGGGGTCCTGCAGCCCGGCGGCCTCGAGTGCGCGCTGCAGCGCCTCGGTCCGTTCGCGCATCTGGGCGACGCGGTCGACCATCTGCTGCTGGTTTTCGATGATCTGCCGCACCTGCTCCCGTTCGGCGAATCCCGGGCGCGCCCGGTCGCCGTCCTGGCCGCCGGCGGTTTGGCCGACCGTCGATCCGCCCGACGCAGGGCTGCCACCCGACCCGCCTCGGGCCGACCGCGCCGATTGCCGCGCCATGCCTCGCGTCGACGACTCGAGCCGCTCCGCCGACCGTGCGAGCGACTCCGCTTCGCCGACGAGCGCCCGCGCCTCCTCGTCGGCGAGTCGGCGCAAATCCTCCATCCCTGGGAGCCGGAGCACGTGCGTCGCCGAGACGCCGACCTGCCCGGCCGGAGACGCGTCGACGACGCGGACGTAATAGTGCAGCTCGTCGCCCGGGAGCAGACGCCGCTCGCTGGCGTCGAGCACGGCGCGAAGGATCGCGCGCTCCGGGTCGCCCTCCAGCGTGAGCGTCTCCTCGACCGGCTCTTCCTTGGCGCCCAGACGGCTGACTCGCCAACTCACGAGCGTCGCGGAGCGGAGGCCATGGTCGTCCCTGGCGTCCGCGACGAGCGGCTGGCGCAAATCCGGCCCGAGGATCGTGTCCGGGCCCGGGTATGTGATCTCGACCACCGGCGCGCCGTCGGCGACGACGGTGAGCTCGAGCGGCGGCGGCGTGGCGACGGGCAGCCCCCCGCGCTGGTCGGTCATCGACCAGTGGTACGTCCCGCTCGCCGAGGGCGTCCACCGCCCGGCGAACCGGTCCGCGTTCACCTGGAACGCGATCCGGCTCCCGCCGTCCGCCCGCACGAGGGAAGCTTCCTGGAGGCGCCGGGTCGCGCGGCCGCGGACACGCAGCTCCGTGCCCGCCGGCACCGTGAGCGGCGGGACCTCGTCCTCGAAGCGCTCCGGCTCACGGTTCAGGTACGCCGGATAGACGACGTCGACGACCAGGTCCGAGAGGAGGAGCGGATCGAGGGGCGTGACCCGGAAGGTGTCACTGACCGCGCCGTCCGGTGCGACGACCCAGTAGACCATCGCCGCGTCGATGCCGGTCACCCTCGTCCGCGCCCGCGCGTCCGAGAGCGCGAGGCGACGCTGCCGCGGGACGTCTCCCTCGATGCGCCACCGCAACGTGACCTCGTCCCGGCCGGGCGCCTCGATCGCCACGTCCAGGTGCGCGCCTCGCGGGAGCTCGACGTCGCCCGGCTCGACCCTGATCGCCGGGAGCGGCGGAGGCGACAGGTGGTCGACCGGGTTCAGCAGCGCGCCCCACGCCGCACGCGAGCGCTCCGGCGAGACGAACCCGAGAACGGCCGTCACGATCGCGAGCCCCGAGAAAAGCAACAGCCTGCGCTGGCGCAGCCGCCGCGCGCGCTCGCCGACGTGCCCGGCAAGCTCCCGCGGCGTCGCGTCCGCGAGCTCACGCGCAAGCGCCGTTTCGGCGCGCAGGTACAACGCGGGCGACGTCCCGACGGGAAGTGCGCGGCTCAGCTCGAGGACGCCGCGCACGCTCCCCTCCGGGAGACCCCGACGCCGCTCCGCCGCCGCCGCCACCACCGCGTCGTTCACGCTCGCTACCCACCGGCGCACCGCCCAAACCGCGACCGTGGACGCCGCGACGGCCGTGGCCACGACGACGGCGAGCGGAATGGCGCTCGGCGCGCTCCACGCCGGCGCCGTCCCGAGGATCCACGCCAGCGCAAGCGCGACCGGCACCGCCGCGAGCGCCGTCGCCGCCGCCGCGAGGATCCCATCCCGCCGTACCTGCCGCCGCGCCGCCGATATATCTCTCCAGAGTCGCTGTCCCGCAGGGCTCATTGCGCTACCTGTGCCAGAGCATAAAGGAACAGATTGACCCCCATCCGCAGCGCAGCTTCACGTGCCTCCGGTGGATCGCCGTGCACGCCGGGGTCCTCCCAGCCGTTTCCGAGGTCCGATTCGTAGCTGTAGAAGACGACCAGGCGCCCTTCGTGGAAAATGCCGAACCCCTGCGCCGGTTTCCCGTCGTGCAGGTGGATCTTCGGCAAGCCGTTCGGGAAATCGTACAACGTGTGGTAGACCGGATGGTCCGCGGGGAGCTCGACCAGCTCCTTGTCCGGGAACACCCGCTTCATCTCGCGCCGGAAGCTCTCGTCCAACCCGTAGTTGTCGTCCGCATGGAGAAAGCCGCCCGAGAGCAGGTATTCCCGGAGCGCCCGGACCTCGTCGTCCGAAAAGCGAATGTTGCCGTGACCCGTCAGGTAGAGGTACGGGTAGTCGCGAAGCTTCGGCGACGTGAGCCGGACCGTCACTCGACGCGTGTCGGCGATCGGAAGCCCCGTGCGTTCGCGGATCGCCTGCAGGAGGTTCGGAAGGCCCGACGGATTCGCGTACCAGTCGCCGCCGCCGTCGTATTGGAGCTGCGCGATCGTGAGGACCGGCGACGGCTCCGTCGGCACCGCCGCCACCTGCAAGAGGATTCCGAACAACAGGGCACTCAAGGTCCGTCTCCTTCGCCTTCTCCCGTGAGCGAAAGCACTATGTCGTACGCCGCGTTGCGCGGGATGCCCAGCCGCCGGGCGAGCTCCTTCGCGACCGCGCTCGGCCGCTCGCCGCCATCGAGCAGCTCGCGGGCGACCGCGTGCGGATCCGGTCGGGTTGCGTCCTCGTAAGTATCATCCGTGCGTCCACTTACGACCACGACGACCTCGCCCCGCGCCGGCTCTCGCTCGTAGTAGGCAGCCGCATCCGCCAAAGTTCCGCGAAACACCGTTTCGTGGAGCTTGGTCAATTCCCTGGCGACCGCGACTTCTCGGTCCGCACCGCAATGCTCGGCCAGATCACGGAGCGTCGCGGCCAATCGGCCCGGCGCCTCGTAGAGGATCGACGTGTGATCCAGCGCGGCGATCCGCGCCAGCCGTTCTTCCCGCGCCCGGCCTCCGCGCGGGAGGAAGCCGAAGAAGGTGAACGGCTCCGGCTCCAGCCCCGACACCACGAGCGCGGCCAGGAGCGCGGATGCCCCGGGCACCGGCACGACGTCGTGACCCGCCTCGACCACCCTCCGCACGATCCGTGCGCCGGGATCGGAAACGAGCGGAGTGCCCGCGTCCGAGACGATCGCGACGTCCTCACCCGCGTCCAACCAGTCCAGCAGCTGGGCCGCACGGGCCGCCTCGTTGTGCGCGTGCGCGGAGACGAGCGGTGTCGAGATATCGTAATGCCGCAGCAGGATCCTCGTGCGGCGAGTGTCTTCGGCGAGGATCCGATCCACGCTGCGCAGGACCTCGACCGCGCGATGGGTCATGTCGGCGAGATTTCCGATTGGGGTACTCACAATATAAAGTCGCGCCATAACTTACGCCATGTCAACGGGTGGGCGCCGCAAGAAAAAAGGACCGGCAGCGCGAAGCTGCCGGTCCGAACCGATCTTGGATGGGTCCTACGAACGCACCACGCTCGGCTTCGCGGAGCGGTGAGGCGCCGATGCGTTCAAGCGAGATGCTCCTGGATCTTCCGCTCGAGGTGCGGCTTGGGAACCGCGCCCACGACGGTGTCCACGTGCTTGCCATCCTTGAAGAACAGGATGCTCGGGATCGAGCGGATGCCGAACCGCATGGCGGTGTGCTGATTCGCATCCACGTCCAGCTTCGCGACGGTCACCTTCCCGGCGTACTCGTCGGCGAGCTGCTCGATGATCGGCGCGACCATCCTGCAGGGTCCGCACCAAGCGGCCCAGAAATCGACGATCGTGAGACCTTCGGACTTTTCGACGAGATCGGCGAAATTGGCGTCCGAAGCGGTCTTCACGTTCCCGTTGTCGGCCATCCCCATTCCCTCCTGTGGCCGGCGGCCGTGGCCGAGCTGCCGGCGTCGTGTTAGGTTTCGAAGGACAGCGGAGTTTGCAAGAACCCGGCCGCCCTAGACATGGAACAGCGACCTCTCGACCACGTTGCGATCGCCGTGGCCTCGATAGAAGAAGCGCTTCCCGTGTACGAACTCCTGACGGGAGGCGTCGGTTCCCCGCGCGAGCGGGTCGAATCCCAGGGCGTGGACGTCGTCTTCGTCGGGACGGGCGTCGGCCGCATCGAGCTGATCGAACCGACATCGCCCGATTCGCCCGTGGGTCGGTTCCTGGCGAAGCGGGGCCCCGGTCTCCACCACCTGGCCTATCGGGTGCCGGACCTCGAGGCGGAACTCGCGCGACTATCCGCCGCGGGCGTGCGTCTCATCGACGAGCGCCCGCGTCCGGGCGCGCACGGCCGGCTCGTCGCGTTCATCCACCCCGGCAGCACCGGCGGCGTCCTGATCGAGCTGGTCCAGGAGTGATCCCCGAACGGGCCTCTCGATCAGGTCCCCGCGGTGATCCGCAGGATATCGATGTTCTCGACCAACCAGCCGGCCTTCTTGCTGCGCACCACCGTGAACGGCACGGGGAAGCGCTCCTCGCCCACCTTGAGCCGGACGACTATGGTCACCGCCTCGCCGCTGCGCCCCGGCACGGGCATCTCGTCGTCGACGGCGTAATCGTCGTGGCGAAGCACGGAGGCGAGGGCGAACATGCGCCGTTCGACTTCGGGTTGCGGGTCCCGGTCCCTAACGGAGCCCTGGCTGGTCCCGAACAACCGCGCCATGGTCTCGAAGTCGCGCGCGTTGACCGCGCGGAGGAATCGCTCGACAGTGAGGACCGGCGCGACGTTCGAATCCGAAGGCGGTACCGCGATGCGCTCGGTCCGCGTCGCGCACGCCGCGAGGACGAGCGCGAGCACCGGAACCACCATCAGGGACGTGTTCACGGAGCGACGTCGCATCCACCGACTCCTATGAAACAGGGGAACCGCGCCCGGGGGGACTGCATCCCGGGCGCGGTCGTAGGTTAGATCGGAACGGAACCTCGTGTCAAGCGACGCCCGCGGGCGGGGTCGCTCGAGGCGCTCGGCGTCAAGCGACCGCCGACGCCGCAGCCGCACGGGAGAAGGTCAGCCTCGGCGCCCCCTCCTCGCGGTCGGCCACGATCGTGTCCCCTTCCTCGAACTCGCCCTCGAGGAGCGCGAGCGCGAGCGGGTTCTGGAGCAGCCGCTGGATCGCTCGCTTGAGCGGACGCGCACCGAAGGCGGGGTCGTACCCTTCCTCGGCGATCAGGCGCCGCGCTGCGTCCGTGACCTGGAGCGAGATGCGCCGCTCCGCCAGGAGCGCCTCGACCCGGCGCAGCTGCAGGTCGACGATTCGATCGAGTTGCTCGGGGCCCAAAGGCCGGAACACGATGATGTCGTCGATCCGGTTCAGGAACTCCGGCCGGAAGTGTAGCGAGAGCTCGCTCCGCACCTGCGCCTCTACCTCTTCCCAAGGGACCTCGCCCGAACGATCCAGGATGAGCCGGCTGCCGATGTTCGAGGTCATGAGCACGACGGTGTTGCGGAAATCGACCGTGCGCCCCTGCGAATCGGTCAATCGCCCGTCGTCGAGGATCTGGAGCAGGAGGTTGAAAACCTCGGGGTGCGCCTTCTCGATCTCGTCGAAGAGGACGACGGAATAGGGCCGCCGGCGGACCGCTTCGGTGAGCTGGCCGCCCTCCTCGAAGCCAACGTACCCGGGCGGTGCGCCGATCAGCCTGGCGACGGCGTGCTTCTCCATGTACTCGGACATGTCGATGCGCACCAGGGCTTCCTCGTCGTCGAAGAGGAACTCGGCCAGGGCGCGCGCCGTCTCGGTCTTCCCCACCCCGGTCGGTCCGAGGAAGATGAAGCTCCCGATCGGTCGGTTCGGGTCCTGGAGCCCCGCGCGGCTCCGCCGGACGGCGTTGGCGACCGCCTCGACCGCCTCGTCCTGGCCGATCACGCGCGAGGCGAGGACCTGCTCGAGGTGGACCAGCCGCTCCCGCTCGGACTCCAGCATCCGCGCGACCGGGATCCCGGTCCACTTCGAGACGACTTCGGCGATGTCCTCGGCGTCGACTTCCTCCTTCAGGAACTTCCCGGCGGCCTGGAACTCGGCCAGCCGCGCCTCGGCGGCCGCCAATTCCCGCTCCATCTGCGGGATCTCGCCGTACTGGATCTCCGCGGCGCGGTTCAGGTCACCGGTCCGCGTCGCGCGCTCGGCCTCGACCTTGAGGACGTCGATCCGCTCCTTGATCTCGCGAATGCGGCCGATCTGGACCTTCTCGGCCTGCCAGCGCGTCTTCATGGCGTTGGACCGCTCGCGCAGCTCGGCGAGCTCGGCCTCGATCGCCTCCCTGCGCTCCACCGCCTCGCGGTCGCTCTCGGACGCGAGCGCGGTCCGCTCGATCTCGAGCTGCGTGATGCGACGCTCGACGTCGTCGATCTCCTGCGGCAGCGAGTCGATCTCGATCCGTAGCCGGGAAGCGGCCTCGTCGATCAGGTCGATCGCCTTGTCCGGAAGGAAGCGTCCGCCCACGTATCGGTCCGACAGACGCGCGGCTGCCACGATCGCGGCGTCCGTGATCCGCACGCCGTGGTGGACCTCGTAGCGTTCCTTCAGCCCGCGCAGGATCGCGATCGTGTCCTCGACGCTCGGCTCGCCGACGTACACCGGCTGGAACCGGCGCTCCAGCGCCGCGTCCTTCTCGATGTGCTTCCGGTACTCGTCCAGCGTGGTCGCGCCGACGACGCGCAGCTCGCCGCGCGCGAGCGCCGGCTTCAGCATGTTGCCGGCGTCGACCGCGCCCTCGGCCGCGCCCGCGCCCACGATCGTGTGCAGCTCGTCGATGAAGACGATGAACCGCCCCTCCGCCTCCGTGATCTCCTTCAGGACGGCCTTGAACCGCTCCTCGAACTCGCCCCGGTACTTCGAGCCGGCCACCATCGCGCCGATGTCCAGGGAGATCAGCCGCTTGTCCCGCAGCGACTCAGGCACGTCGCCGCTCACGATCCGCTGCGCCAGCCCCTCGACGATCGCCGTCTTCCCGACGCCCGGCTCGCCGATCAGGACCGGGTTGTTCTTCGTGCGCCGGCTGAGCACCTGGACGACCCGCCGGATCTCTTCGTCGCGTCCGATCACGGGGTCCAGCTTCCCCTGCCGCGCCAGCGCCGTGAGGTCCCGGCCGAAACGCTCGAGCGCGCGGTACTTCTCCTCCGGAGCCTGGTCCGTGACGCGGTGTGGGCCGCGCACCGCCTCCAGCGCGGTGAGCAGCGCCTCGCGCGTCGCGCCCTGAGCGCCCAACAGGTCCCGCGTCGTCGAGCCCTTCTGTGCAGCGAGCGCGATCAGCAGGTGCTCGGTCGAGATGTATTCGTCGCCCAGACCTCGCGCCTCTTCCTCGGCACGTCCGAAGATCTGGTTGAGCTCCCGACTCACCGACGGCATGACGCCGCCGCTCTGCTTGGGCAGGCGTGAGAGCGCGCGCTCCAGCTCCTCTTCCAGTTGCGCAATCCGAACGCCGACCTTCTGGAGGATGGGGACCGCGATGGTGCCCTCCTGCTCAAGGAGCGCACGCAGCAAATGCACGTCCTCCAGCGACGGGTTGCCTCGCCGCTGCGCCTCCGCGACCGCCGACTGGATCGCTTCGCTCGCCTTTATCGTCAAACGATCCGCGTTCAACACTCGATCTCCTCGCCTCTGGCAATCCCCGGCGTCCGGTCCGTCCGCAGACACCGCCTCGTTCGAAATGGAATGGATTCGCCCGGAGACCGGGGCAAGGCGCATGCCCCGTGGCTCTGTCAATTAGGCAGTACCCCGCGGCGCCGGGACGGCTCCGGGGCCAGGGGCACGGGCGCCTCAGGCGACGGGGCGCGGCGAGAGATTCGAGGTCGTCTTACGGTAGGAATTCATCGGGCGCGGCGGCCGAGCGCGCGGAGCAGCACGCCGGATATCAGGACGACGATACCGATCCCGACCAGCCATCGATTCTCGGTCGCGACACCGGCGAGCCCGACGATCGCCGCGACGATGAAGATGACGATTTTCCACTGGAGGAACGGGTCGGGCCCGCGGCTCTCGCGCGAGGGTCGGAACACGGCGATCACCTCGGCGCCTTGCGCTGGAGGAATTTGCGGACGCCCTCGCGGGTGTCGTCGGTCATGCGGGCGAGGACGTTGACCTCGGCCCCGCGCGCGATCGCTTCCTCGAAGGAGAGGCCGTCCATCCCGTAGAAGAGGCGCTTGATGAGACGGAGCGCGGAGGGGGACCGGCCGGCGAGCTCGCGGGCGTACTCGATCGCGTCGGGCTCGAAGGTCGCGGCGGGGAGTACGCGGGTCACGAGCCCGAGGCGGTGCGCCTCGGCGGCGTCGATCTTGTCGCCGCGGGCGACGAGCTCGAAGGCGATTTTCTCGCCGCATGCGCGTCGCAGGAGCGCCATGACCATGGCGGGCACGAAACCGAGATGGACCTCGGGATAGCCGAACCGGGCGTCGTCGCTGGCGAGGACGATGTCGCAGGCGGTGGCGAGCCCGGCGCCGCCGGCGAAGGCGTTGCCGTGGACGGCGGCGACGATCGGCTTGGAGAGGCGGCGCATCTGGATGAGGACGGCCCCGAGCGCCGCGGCGTCGTCGAGATTCTCGAGAGGGCCGGTCCCGGCGGCGATGCGCTCGAGCTGCGCGAGGTCGGCGCCCGCGCAGAAGTCCTTGCCCGCGCCGCGCAGGAGGACGACGCGGACGTCGGCATCCCGATCGGCGCGGTCGAACGTCTCGGCCAGCTCGGCCACCATCTGGTCGTCGAGGGCGTTGCGCTTGTCGGGGCGGTTGAGGGTGAGGACGGCGACGCCGCCATCGACCGCGTATAGGACCCGGCGAGAGTCTTCCATGGCGCTACCCTTCCCCGGTCACCCGACGGTAGACCTCGTCGGGCACGTCGATCTCCATACGCAGCATGGCGCTCGAGAAGGTCTTCCCCTGGGCGTCGGTCATGAGCGAGAGCGTGCCGCCGCCGCCGAGCGCGTTGTGGAGCAGGAAGTTGAGCGCGTGGAGGTTGGGCAGCTCGAAGCGCTCGACCGGGCCGTGGACGAGTCCGCGGAAGTGCTCCTTCACGGCCTCGACCGTGAGGCGCTCGACGAGGAGCGGATAATCCTCGGGGCGGATCGCGATCACCCCGACGTTGACGGTGTCGCCCTTGTCGCCGGAGCGGGCGTGGGCGAGACGGAGCAGAGGTAGTTTGGGCATCTTCGCCTCTCCGCGTCGCCGGCGCCGTCTCAGCCGCCGGGCTGCGGGGGCTGGTGCCGCTGGATGAAGCGGGTCAGCCAGATCGCGAGCCCGAGGAAGAGGACGACGAAGGCGGCGACGATGTTCCAGATCAGGGTCAGCGTGAACAACCCGAGAATCACGATGATCGGCACCAGGACCTCGATCCAGGTGCGATGTTTATGGCTCATGCCTCGGAAACCTCCACCCGCAGCATCGGCTCGATCTCGCTGCGATCGATGAGGGCGGGCCAGAAGGCGACGACCTCTTCGACCTTGGGGCGTCCGCCGGCGAAGCCGGTGACCGAGGGCGGCCCGGTCAGGATGAGCGGTGCGATCTCGCGCGTGAATCGCTCGACCGGTGCCCGGTCCGCGGCCCGCACGGCGACGCGGAGCTGGACCTCGGGCGCGTCCGCGGGCGGTGGACCCGCGAGCGGGCCGTGAGTGGCGTTCCATCCCACGAACTCGGTGCGGATCTCGTCGAAGCGGAGGCCCAGCCGTTCGAGCCTGCTCCGCAGGATTCGGTCCGCGGCCATGGCCTTCTCGACGGCGTCGGGCCAGGCGTAGACCAGGGTGCCGACGGCCTTGTAGCCGGCGGAGTAGGAGATCGAGACCTTGAGCTTGTCGGTCGGCGGCCGACCCTTGACGCCGTGCACGCGGACGCGGTCGGGGCCGACCTGCTCGAGGCGGATGGTGGTGAAGTCGGCGACGACGTCGGGGGTGATGTACTCCCGAGGGTCGCCCATCTCGTAGACGAGCTGCTCGGTGACGGTGCCGATGCTGACGCGGCCGCCGGTCCCGTCGTGCTTGGTGACGACGAACGTTCCGTCGGGCGCGGCTTCGATGATCGGGAAACCGACGTCGTCCAGGTCCGGGATCGACTGCCAGTCCAGGAGGCAGTTTCCGCCCGTAGCCTGTGCGCCGCACTCGTTGATGTGTCCTGCGACGACGCCAGCGGCGAGCCGGTCGTAGTCGTCCGGCGCCCAGCCGAAGGCGTGGATCATCGGCGCGTAGGTGAGCGCGGTGTCGGTCGAGCGGCCGGTGATGACGACCGTGGCGCCGCGCTGGAGGGCCTCGACCATCGGTCGGGCGCCGATGTAGGCGTTGGCGCTCTGGACCCGGTCGAGGACGTCGGTGAGCGGCCTCCCGGTGTCCATGTTGCGCAGCTCGTGGCCGCGGGCGAGAAGGTCCTCGAGGCGGTCCATGATGTCGTCTCCGTAGACGACGCCGACGCGGACCTTCCCGTGGAGCCCCGCCTTGCGTGCCGCGTCGAGCACGGCGTCGCGACAGGCCGGGAGGTTCACGCCCCCGGCGTTGGCCAGAACGCGGATGTTCTTCTCGACGCAGTCGGGCAGGATCTCGCCCATGAGCGGGACGAAGTCGCGGGCGTACCCCTGGGCCGGGTCGCGGGAGCGCTGCTTCTGGAGGATCGACATGGTGACCTCGGCCAGGTAGTCGAGCATGAGGTAGTCGATCGGTCCGCGACGGACCTGCTCGACGGGGGCGTCCAGGCGGTCGCCCCAGAAGCCCTGGCCGGAGGCGATTCGAATCGTCCGGTCCATGATCGTACTCGGGTCGGCGTTTGCGTACGGCGTGGCCAAGATATGCCGCGCCCGGCGCGTCGGCAAATCGGTGACGTGAACGAAAACGTTGCTCTCCGGAGAGCGCCGGATTAATATGTTCTCGCCCCTACTCCGGCGCGCGCTCCCCCGCGCCGGTTCTTCCACCGTCATATCGGGAGTGCGTGATGATTCCGCGGTCGTTCTCATTGCTGCTCCTGTGCCTCCTGGTGAGCGGCGCGTGCGTCTCGGGGGGCTCGAATTGGGACCCGCTGGCCGAGCCCGTACCGGAGCCCAATCTGCCGGCCGGCTACGATCCGAACGATCCGTACGACGTGTACCGGTACGGCGAAACCGTGCTGAGGCAGGCGCCCGACCGGGCGGCGAGCGCGTTCTACCGTGCCTCGCGGCTCGACCCCCTCTGGGCGGACCCGATCTATGCCTGGCGCACGGCGGCTTTCATGACCAACCCGGACCTGTTCTACGATTACCTGTTCAACCGGCGTCAGGTGCGGAACGTTCCGGGCGTGGCGCGGCTCGATTCGTTGATGTACCGGGCCCTCTCGATGAACCCGTTCCTGCAGCGCAAATACGACGTGATCGCGATCAAGCACGCGTGGGTGACGCGAATCGAGAAGGAGTTGCGTCAGGTGGGCGCGGCCACGTACGTCAGTCGTAGCGACATCGAGTACGTCCTGGACGAGGAGCTGAGCCGGGCGAACCCGGAGGTCCGAGCGCGGATCGCGGAAGGCGATGGCCGGCTAGGCGTCGCGCGGGATCTTTACGACGAAGCCGCCCGGTGGCGCAAGAACGACCCGGATCTCTGGGCCGATCTGGCGCGGGTCCAGTTCCTGACCGGAGCCGGCGACGCGGCGTTGAAGTCGTACGAGACCGCACTGGCGCTGCTGCGGGAGAAGGACGACGAAGAGCTGGTCCGGCTGTACCAGCCGAAGATGCTTCTCGAGTTCAGCATCGGCATGGTCCTGGAGGAACGCGGCGATGTCGAGGGCGCTCGCAGCGCGTACGCGCGGGCGCTCCAGGAGGACCTCTCGTACGCGCCGGCGCACATTCGGCTGGCCGAGCTCGCGCTCGAGGCCGGTGACACGGCGACGGCGCTGAGCGAGTTCGCGCTCGCCGTATCCGTGGCACCGGACGATGCCGGGATTCGCTACCGGAACGGTTCGATGCTCGCGCGGGTCGGGATGCTCGAGGAAGCCGAAGCCGAGCTGAGGCAGTCGATCGAACTGGAGCCACTGTTCGCCGAGCCCTACCGGGAACTGGGCGAGGTACTCGAGCGTCAGGGGAGGCTGGCGGACGCCGCGGCGGCGTACCGCGAGTACCTTGCCCGGGCGAGCCGACGCGCGGAGGGAAGGGCGGAGATCGAGCGGCGGCTGCAGCGGCTGGCAGCGGCTGGGGGCGGGCGATGACCGCTCGGCGCCGCGGGACGGCACGCGCCGCGGGCGCGCCCGGGCGCGCGACGCCGGGAGGCCGGACCGCCGCACTCTTCGTTGCCCTTGCCGTGGCTCTGGCGACCGTCCTCGCGCCCGGTTCTACGAACGCACAGGAGAACCGGGCGATCCGCCAGCGCACGGTCTACGAGGACCTGCAGATGTTCAGCCAGGTGCTCAACCAGATCCGGGTCAATCACCCGGATTCGGTGGACACGCATGCGCTTTTCATGGCGGCGGTCGAAGGGATGATCCGTGCGGTGGATCCGCACTCGTACGTCCTCCCTGCCACGCGTCTCTCACCGGAGAAGGAGGCGGAGTACCGGGCTGGTCGCCTGGTGCCGGTCCCGATCCGGTTCCGCTTCGTGGGCGGCTCACCTGTCGTCGCCGGGGTCGATCGGGCGTCTCGCGCGGCGCGGCAAGACATTCTGCCCGGCGACGAGCTGGTCGCTATCGACGACGCGCCCGTCACCGCCCAGAGCGAGATGGAGCTGGAAATCATGCTGGCGGGCGCCCCGGGCACATCGGTGTCGCTCACGCTCGAGCGCCGACGCATCGACGGCTCGTATGCGAGGCTCGAGCGGGCCGTGGAGCGCGAAGACACGCGGGAGGCAAGCGCGATCGCGGCGGCGACCCTCCTCGACGATTCGACCGGGTACGTGCACGTCGTGACGTTCGACCGAGCCGACATCGCGAAAGACCTCGACAGCGAGCTCGCGCGCCTGGAGCGTGCGGGGATGAGGCGCCTCGTCCTCGACCTGCGCGACAACGGCGGCGGGCTGTTGGACGAGGCCGCGAAAGTCGCCGGGACGTTCCTGCCGAAGGGCGCCATCGTCTTCACGACGACCGGCCGCAAGAAGGAAGTCGTCGACACGATCCGCGTGGAGCGCTCGTTATGGCGGAGCGAGCGGACGTATCCGATCGTGGTGCTCGTGAACTCCGGGACGGCGAGTGCCGCCGAGCTGGTCGCAGGCGCGCTCCAGGATCACGACCGTGCACTGATCGTGGGCCGGCCGACCTTCGGCAAGTCGCTGATGATGCAAGCGTTCCCCATGACCGACGGCTCGGTGTTCGTGCTGGTCGTCGGTCACGTCCGGACGCCGTGCGGCCGCAATATCCAGCGCGAATACCGGTCGGTCACGACACGGGACTACTACCGGGCGAGCCGGGAGGAACGCGACCGGGCCGGGCGCCCGACGTGCACCACGGCCGGCGGTCGCACGGTTTACGGTGGCGGCGGGATCTACCCGGACGTGGTGCTCGATCGGCGCGAGGACCCGCTCTGGCTGGCGCAGGTGCGCGAGTCGCTGCTCCCGCTCCGTTGGACGCCGGGCTACATCGAGGCGAATGCGCATCGGTTCCCGGACCCGGAGACGCTCGCGGGGACGCCGCGGCTCCCTCCGGACGCGATCCCGTTGTTTCGCGACTTCGCACGGGAACAGGGGATCCGCATCCCCGATGGCGACGAAACCGACCGGCGCCTCGAGGAGCTACTCCTGCTCTCGATCGCTGCGGCGCGGTGGGGTGCGAGCGGCTATTCCCGCGTCGCGGCCGCCGTCGACCCCGAGGTCGCGGCGGCGGTCGCGGCGTTCGACGTCGCGCGGACGGCGCTCGGCGCCGGCAACTGAGCGGGGTCGCGGTCAGGCCGACGGCCCGCCGTACCCGGGCGGGCTCGAATTCGGGGCCTGGACGCCCTCGACCATCGGTCGGGCCACCGCGCCATCTGCGAGCTCGCCCCACGGTCCCAGGTGCGGGCCGGGGTTGTGTAGCGCGGTGCGGAGCGCGAGGGCGAGGACGTCGCGGGTGTGTTCGGGGCGGACGACGGCGTCGACGAAGCCGCGCGCGGCGGCGTAGCGGGCGTCTAGCTGGTGCTCGTAGTCGGCGCGGACCGCCTCGATCTTCGCCCGGAGCGCGTCGTCGGGCTCCTTCCCCGCCTTCTTCAGCTCTTCGAGCTGCGGGCCGAAGAGCGCCATGACGGCGCTCTCGCCCTCCATCACGCCCATCCGTCCGGTCGGCCACGTGAAGATGAAGTCCGGGTCGAAGCCCTGCCCCGCCATCGCGTAGTAACCGGCGCCGGAGGCGTGGTTGACGGTGAGGACGACCTTGGGGACCGTCGCCGTCGCCATCGCCTCGACGAAGCGGGCGCCGGCGCGGATGATCCCCGAGTGCTCGGCCTCGGTGCCGACCATGAAGCCGCTCACGTCCTGGACGAAGAGGAGCGGGGTGCCGTGGCGGTTCATCGTCTCGATGAAGTACGCCACCTTCTCGGCGCTGTCCGTGTAGACGATCCCGCCGAACTTGGGCGGCCCGCCGTGCGGGTCGCGGAGCATGCCGCGGGCGTTGGCGATCACGCCGACGACGATCCCCTGGACCCGTGCGGTGCCGCAGATCATCTCGGGCGCGAAGTCGGCCTGGAACTCGTCCAGCCGGCCATTGTCCAGGATGCACGCCAGCACCTCGCGCATGTCGTAGGGCTGGCGGTGGTCGTCGGGGAGGAGGTCGTAGAGGTCCTCCGGGGAGCGGCCAGGCGGCTCCGGCTCGCCGAGCCGGGGCGCGCGGTACGGCAGCTCCGCGATCATCTCGCGGATCTTCGCGACGCAGGCGCGGTCGTCGGGGAGCCGGTAGTGGGCGACCCCGCTGAGAGCGTTGTGCGTCCATGCGCCGCCCAGCGTCTCCGCATCCACGGTCTGGCCGGTGGCGCCCTTGACCAGGTTCGGGCCGCCCAGCCCCATGAAGCTGGTCCCCTCGACCATGAGGATCACGTCGGAGAGCGCGGGGAGGTACGCGCCGCCGGCGATGCAGGGGCCCATGACCGCTGCGATCTGCGGCACGCGCAGGTATCGCCGCATGATCGAGTTGTAGTAGAAGAGCCGGCTCGCGCCGTACTGGCCGGGGAAGACACCGCCCTGGTAGGGAAGGTTGACGCCCGCGGAATCGACCAGGTAGACGATCGGCACGCGGCAGCGCATGGCGATCTCCTGGGCCCGGAGCATCTTGGTGATCGTCTCGGGCCACCAGGAGCCGGCCTTGACCGTCGCGTCATTGGCGACGACCACGACGGGCCGGTCGTGAACGACGCCGATCCCGGTCACCACGCCCGCCGCGGGCGCCTGGCCGTCGTAGCGGTCGTAGGCGACGAGGAGGCCGATCTCGAGCAGCTCGGTCCCCGGGTCGAGGAGGAGCGCGATCCGCTCGCGCGCCGTCAGCTTCCCCTGGGCGTGCTGCCGCTCGATCTTGTCCGGCCCGCCGCCCTGGCGGAGCCGCTCCTCCAGCTCGAGCAGCTCCTCGGTCAGCCTTCTCAGCCGGGAAGTTTCCTGGCCGACGCTCTTACTCCCGGTCACGGGCATGCTGGGCCGCCCACTCTCGAATGTACGCGATCGGCTCCGACGTCGGGGTGCCGGGCCCGAAGATCCGGCCGACGCCCATGCGCCGGAGCTCGGCTACGTCGTCCTCGGGGATGATCCCGCCGCCCGTGACGAGGACGTCCTCGACGCCGTTCTCCTTCAGCAGGTCCATGATCCGGCGGAAGAGCGTCATGTGCGCGCCGGAGAGGATCGAGACGGCGATGACGTCGACGTCCTCCTGGATCGCCGCGTTGACGATCATCTCGGGCGTCTGGTGCAGGCCGGTGTAGATCACCTCGAAGCCGGCGTCACGGAACGCGCTCGCGATCACCTTGGCGCCGCGGTCGTGGCCGTCGAGCCCGGGTTTGGCCACGAGCACACGAATCTTGCGCTGGGCCATGGTGGTCTGTCCTGTCATGTCGAATTCGATCGTTCGTTCGGTTGTCGAGGAATACGGCAAGCGAAAGTTACGCGGGGGTTCGAGGCGCGGCAAGGAAACGCGGGGCCGCGCGAGGTCGGGTCATTGACAGCCGACGCTCTGCACGCCAACCTCTGCGCCGCGTCCGGCGCGCGCGGCGTTTCCGGACGGCGACAGGCTCGCGCATCGTGCGCGGGCCAGCGAACCCCGAGCCCCGGATCGCAGCGCATGGCCTGGTGGCGCACGTACTTCGACGAGACTTTCTTTCACCTGCACGAAGATCTGTTTCCCGAGGCGGAGAGCCGCCGCGAGGTGGGCGCGATCATCGATATGCTCGGCCTCCCGGCGGATGCGCGGATCCTGGACGTGCCGTGCGGTTGGGGGAGGCACACCAATCTCCTCCCCGGAGCCGGGCTGCAGGCGTATGGCGCCGACCTCTCGGTGGATCTGCTCCGGCGCGCCGCATCGGGCGCCCGCGAGGCGGGGCTCCCGCTCCGCTACGTCGCCGCGGACGTGCGGGCGCTGCCGTTCCGTGACGGCAGCTTCGATGCCGTGTTCAACGTGTTCACGTCGCTCGGGCTCTTCCTCGACGACCAGGAGGACGTCCGCGCGCTGCGCGAGGCGCGACGGGTGCTCCGTCCCGGCGGCAAGTTCCTCCTCGAGAGCATGCATCGGGACGACGTGATCGCGAACTACGCCGAGCGGGACGAGTGGACGCTGCCGAACGGGATCGAGGTGAGGGTGCGGCGCCGCTTCGACCCGGTGACGGGGATCAGCGAGGAGCGGCTGCGCTGGCGGTGGGGCGAGCGTCGCGGGCGGAAGCAACACGCGCTGAGGCTCCGCACCGCGACGGAGATCCACGCCCTGCTCGGGGCGGCGGGTTTCGACGAGGTGACCTACTACGGCGATTGGGACGGCTCACCGCTGCGGCACGATTCGCCGCGGGTCATCGCGGTCGCGAGCGTCGGCAGATCCGTGGGGTGAGCGAGGCACCAGCCGGGCGCGACGCCGCCCCGACGTCGCGCCTTGCCTCTCAGTCCTGACTCTCCGATCGCTCCGCGACGGCGTCGCGGGGTTCGAGCTGGAGCGCGAGCCGATCGACGCGGCGCCCATCCATCGAGACGACGCGGAGCCGGCCGCCCGCGAACTGGACCTCTTCGCCCACGACCGGGATGTGGCCCAGGCGAGCCATGACGTACCCGGCGACCGTCGTGTACTCGTCCTCCGGGAGCGCGAGGTCGTAGCGCTCGTTCAGGTCGAAGACGCTGACCGAGCCGTTGACGAGGATCTCGCCGGTGTCGACCTCCTCGATGGCGGGCGGCTCGACTTCGTACTCGTCGCGGATGTCGCCGACGATCTCCTCGACCAGGTCCTCGAGCGTGACGATCCCCGCGGTGCCGCCGAACTCGTCGACGACGACGGCCATGTGGACGCGCTGCTCCTGCATCTCCCGCAGCAGCCCCTCGATGTCCTTGCTGTCCGGGACGTAGGGGAGCGGCCGGATGAGCCCGTCGATGCTCTGGAGCCCATCGCGCTGGGCGCGCCACACGTCGCGGGCCAGGACGACGCCGACGATGCGGTCGAGCGAGCCGTCGTAGACGGGGATGCGCGAGTGTCCGGCCTCCAGGATGATCTCGGCCGCCTGGTCGACGCTCGAGTCGACGGGGACGGCGACGATCTCGGTGCGCGGCGTCATGACCTCCGCGGCGGTGGTCTCGGACAGGTCGAACACGCCGCGGATCATCTCGACCGGCTCCTCGGCGAGCGCGCCCTGCTCGTACATCTGGGTGACGAGCATCTCGATCTCCTCCGGCCTGTGGACGCGTTCGACCTCGGTAGGCGCGCGGAGTCCGACCATGCGCAGCATGAGGTTCGCGCTGCCGTTCAGCACGGCGATGAACGGGGAGAAGATCTTCGAGAACCCGATCAGCGGCCCCGCGGTCCAGAGGCTCGTCGACTCCGGGAAGAGGAGCGCGAGCGACTTGGGCGCGAGCTCGCCCAGGACGATGTGGAGGAACGTGATCATCGCGAACGCGATGACGCCGGCGACGGTGTGCGTCGCGACGATGTTCCACGGCGCCGGGAGGCCGTCGAAGGCCTGGATGATGATCGCCGCGAGCGTGCTCTCGCCGACCCAACCGAGGCCGAGCGAGGCGAGCGTGATCCCGAGCTGCGTCCCGGAGATGTAGTGGTCGAGGTTGCCGATGGCGATGCGCGCGAGGCGGGCACGGGTGTTCCCTTCCTCGGCCAGCGACTCGATGCGCGTGCGACGAGCGCCGACCAGGGCGAACTCGGCCGCGACGAAGAATGCGTTGGCGAGGACGAGGAAGAGCGCGATGGACAGGCGCCAGATGATGTCGCCAGCGCTCAGGGCTATGTCCGTTTCCATTCGCAAGTGGTGCGGGTGACCCTCGGCTCACGCGAGGGCCGAACCGCCGCGGCCGGCGGTCCGGCGACCTCGCGCGTGGGCCCGTGCGGGGTCGGGCGAGCCGTGCATCAGAAGAAGACCGGCTCCTTGTAGGCGCCGTACACCTGCTCGAGCGCGTGCCGGATCTCGTAAAGGGTGCAGTACTCGCGCACGCAGTCGAGCATGGGCTCGATCACGTTCTCGTCGTTGCGAGCCGCTTCGGTGAGGCGGGCGAGGGCCGCCCGGACGCGCGCGTCGTCGCGGCGCGCGCGCAGCTCGGCCAGTCGCTCGCGCTGACGGCGCTCGGCGTCGTCGCCGATCTTGAGGATCTCGATGTCGGAGTCGTCGTTGCCGCCGGTGAAGGCGTTGATGCCGACGATGATCCTCTCGCCGGACTCGATCTCGCGCTGCTGGCGCTCGGCGCTGCGCGCGATCTCGCGCTGGAAGTACCCCTTCTCGATCCCGGGCACGACGCCGCCGAGGCGCTCGACCTCGTCGAAGATCGCCTCGGCCTGGCGCTCGAGCTCGTCCGTCAGCGCCTCGACGTAGTAGGACCCCGCGAGCGGGTCGATCGTGTTGGCGACGCCGGTCTCATAGGCCAGGATCTGCTGCGTGCGCAGCGCGATGCGCACGGCCTTCTCGGTGGGGAGCGCGAGCGTCTCGTCCATCGAGTTGGTGTGCAGAGACTGCGTGCCGCCGAGCACAGCCGCGAGCGCCTGGTAGGCGACGCGGATGATGTTGTTCTCCGGCTGCTGCGCGACGAGCGTGACGCCGGCAGTCTGGGCGTGAGTGCGCAGCCGCCAGGACTCCTCCTTCTTCGCGCCGTAGACCTCCTTCATCCGCTTGGCCCAGATGCGGCGCGCGGCGCGGAACTTGGCGATCTCCTCGAAGAAGTCGTTGTGGACGTCGAAGAAGAAGGAGAGGCGCGGCGCGAAGTCGTCGACGTCCAGGCCGCGCGCGATACCGCGCTCGACGTATTCGAAGCCGTTGCGCAGCGTGTAGGCCAGCTCCTGCGCGGCCGTCGCACCCGCCTCGCGGATGTGATAGCCGCTGATCGAGATCGGGTTGTACTTCGGCGCGTGCTTCGAGCACCACTCGAACATGTCGACGATCAGCTTGACCGCCGGCTCCGGCGGGTAGATCCAGGCGTGCTGCGCCTGATACTCCTTCAGGATGTCGTTCTGGACGGTGCCGCGCAGCTTCTCCGGCGATACGCCCTGCTTCTCCGCCGCGACGACGTAGAAGCAGAAGAGGATGATCGCCGGACCGTTGATCGTCATGGAGACGGAGACCTGGTCGAGCGGGATCCCGGAGAAGAGGGTCTCCATGTCGGCCAGGCTCGAGACGGCGACGCCGCACTTCCCTACCTCGCCCAGCGAGCGCGGGTGGTCGGAGTCGTAACCCATGAGCGTGGGGAAGTCGAAGGCGACGCTGAGGCCCGTCTGCCCGTGCTCGAGGAGGTAGTGGTATCGGCGGTTCGTCTCCTCGGCAGTGCCGAAGCCGGCGAACTGGCGCATCGTCCAGAGCCGCGTCCGATACATCGTGGTGTACGGGCCGCGGGTGAACGGGTACTCGCCGGGGAAGCCGATCTTCTCGAGGTAGTCGCCGGCGTTCGGCGCGTCGAGGGGCGTGTACAGCGGGGCGACGGGCACCCCCGAGACCGTCGTGAAGCTCGTCTCACGGGTCGGCGTGCGCCGGAACGCCGCCTCCCACTCCGCCAGCCGAGCGCGAAGCTCTGCGATTTCGCGGTCCTTCTCCCGGATCTGCTCCTCGAGCCCGGCGGCCGCCGCTTCGCGATCCATCACACCCATGCTCTCAACCCTGTCGTGTTGAAGGGAACCCGTGCTCGCCCCTCTACCCCGTGACGGCGCGCACGATTCGCGCCGCCACCGCGTAGGGACTCTCGCGACCCGATTCGAGCGCCTCGAGCGACTCGCGCAGGATCGCCTCCCCGCCCCGCTCCTGCCACGCCGTGCGCGCGAGCTGTCGGGCGACCGCATCGCGGACGCGCCGATCCAGCCGCTCGCGGCGCTTCTCGCTCAACTTCCCGGATTCGGCCATCCAGTCGCGGTGGCGGTCGAGCGCCTCGATGAGCGCCGCGACACCCTCGCCCTGCTCCGCGATCGTCTTCTGGACGGGGATCTCCCAGCGGTCGGGCGCCGCCGCGGCCACGGATGGCGCCGCTTCGTTGCCGCCGTGAGCGCCCCGGGGGCCGCCCGAGGCGGCCCGGTCGCCTCCCGGCGCGCCGGTCGAGACCTCCTCGTTCGCCGCGGCCGCGCCCCTTCCGGCCGCATCGCGCGCTTGCGTCGCCTCCGCGACCTTGCGGAGGTCGACGCCGTGGTGCGCGGGGACGCGGAAGCTGGTGCGACCCTCGCGGAGCCGGAGCATCATCTCGACGTCGCGGACGAGTCGGTCGGCGCCCGGGCGATCCGCCTTGTTGACGACGAACAGGTCGGCGATCTCCATGAGCCCGGCCTTCATCGCCTGGATCCCGTCGCCCGATTCCGGGACGAGCACCACGACGGTCGTGTCCGCCGCGGCGGCGATGTCCAGCTCGGACTGCCCGACCCCTACCGTTTCGATGAGGATCCGGTCGAACCCGAACGCATCGAGAACGTCGACGACCTCCTCGGTCGTGACGGCGAGACCGCCGAGCGAGCCGCGTGTCGCCATGGACCGGATGAAGATCCCCGGGTCCAGGACGATGTCGTTCATGCGGATCCGGTCGCCGAGCAATGCGCCGCCCGTGAAGGGCGACGTCGGGTCTACGGCGACGATGGCGACGGTCTCACCGCGCTCGCGGTACGCCGCGGCCAGGCGCCCGGTCAGCGTCGACTTCCCCGCGCCGGGCGGGCCGGTGATCCCGATCCGGTGGGCCCTGCCGAGCGACGCGTGAAGCTCGCCGAGCAGCGCCTGGAACCCGGGCCGCTCGCTCTCGACGATCGATATCGTGCGGGCCAGTGCCGTGCGCTGGCCGTCGCGAAATTTCGAAAGCAGCTCGCGCTGCGCATCCGTCAATGTCAGTTCGTCCATTACGTCAAAGATGTACCCGCCCGAGAGGGCTGTCAAACCGCTGGCGGGCCCAATCCGTCCTCGCCGGGCGGCCGGAGTCCGCGGGCGTGGCGGAGCGGATTCTCGAGGAGGTGCGTCGGGATCACGAGCGCGACGAGGAACATGACGAGCGCCGCGACGAGCCCGAACGCGAGGATCCAGTAGTTGCGCAGGGCGATGAAGAGCAGCGCCGTGATCAGCGCCGCGGTCACGGCGAAGAGGGAGAGCAGGATGCGCCTGACCTGTAGGAGCAGGAACCGCTCGGCGTGCAGGACGTCGCGCGGATGAATGCGGACGCGGAACTCCTCCCGCTCCGCGCGGCGGAGCACGTCGCGCAGGCCGAGGACGACCGCACGCGTCTCGTCGATCACGCCGCGGGCGACCTCCGCCGGCTCGCGCATGGTGACGCGCAGCAGGTCGGCACGCATGCGACGGATCACGGGGCGGACGGCCTCGAGCCCGTTGAAGAGCGGGTCGTAGCGGAAGCCGATCCCCTCCAGGATCGCGGCGGCGCGGAAGAAGTAGACGAGCTCGCGCGGGAGGATGAGCGGCCAGGTGTAGAACGTGTCCATGATCTCGCGCACGGCGTGCTGGACCGCCCGGGGTCCCAGCTCGCGGGCGCGCTGGATGATACCCAGAATCTCGGCCGCCGCATCGCGTACCTCGGCCCGGGTGATCTCGGGATCGATCATCCCGAGCTCGTACATGCCGTTGATGAGGTCGTCGACGTCCTCACGCGCCGCGGCGAGGGAGACGCGCAGGAGCTGGTCGCGGGTCGCGCGCGTGAGGCGAATCGCCATCCCCCAGTCGAGGAAGACGATGCGCCCCTCGGGGTCGACGACGATGTTCCCGGGGTGCGGATCGGCGTGCATGAAGCCGTCGACCACGAGCATGCGCAGGTAGACCTCGATGAGGAGTTCCATGACCCGGCGGAACTCCAGCTCGCCGGTGGCGAAGCGGTCGGCGAGGCTGTCGACCTTGTCGCCTTCGATCCACTCGAGGACGAGGACGCGGCGGCGGGTGAACTCCTCGAAGACGCGCGGCGCGCGGACGCGGCGGTCGCGGGTGAAGATCTCGCGGAAAGTGGCGATGTTGTCCGCCTCGCGTCGGAAGTCGACCTCCTCGCGGATGCGCACGCTGAACTCCCGGACCACGGTCGTGAGCGCGCGGACGTGGTGGTTCGGGAAGAGGATGTTCAGGAGGAAGAGGATCCGGAACGAGATGTCGAGATCGACGGCGATGAGGGCCTCGACGCCCGGGCGCAGGACCTTCACGGCGACGTCTTCGCCGGCCACCTTCGCGCGGTGGACCTGGCCGAGGCTCGCGGCGGCGATCGGCTCGCGGTCGAAGAAGGCGAAGACGTCGTCTACGGGTCGTCCGAGCTCGGCGGCGATGACGGCCTCGATGCGCGCGGCCGGGACGGGCGGGACGCGGTCCTGCAGCCGGCCGATCGCCGAGAGGTACGGCTCCGGCAGAATGTCGGCGCGCGCGCTGAAGACCTGGGCCAGCTTGATGAATGTCGGGCCGAGGTCGGCGATCGCGGAGGTCAGGCGGTCGGCGCGGCGACGGTGGTCGGCCGTGGTTCGGCGCGCGGGCCGACCGAAGAGGATCCAGCGTCGGCGGTCGCGGAGGAACGCGAAGACGAAGGGCGTCAGGCGCCAGAAGATGACGAACGCGCGACGCCAGCGGGTCATAGGAGCAGCAGCGACGCGAGGCCGAGGAGGAAGAAGAATCCTGCCAGGTCGGTGAACGTCGTCACGAAGATCGACGACGCGATGGCAGGATCCACGCCCAGGCGCTCGAGGAGGATCGGCACGAACGCGCCGGCGAGCGAGGCAACGATCAGGTTGCCCCACATGGCGAAGAGCACGACGAGGCCGAGCATCGGCGTGGCGGGCCAGTACTCCGGAGCGACGATGCCGAGGAAGTAGCTCGCGGCGGCCACGAAGCCGCCGAGCGCCGCGCCGTTGACGAGCCCGACGAGCAGCTCCTTGCCGACGACGCCCCAGCGGCGCGCGTCGCTCTCGTGCGTGAGCGCGAGTCGACGCACGGTCACGGCGAGCGTCTGGGTGCCCGAGTTGCCGCCCATCCCGGCGATGATCGGCATGATCACGGCGAGCACGGCGAAGCTCTCGATCGTGGGGAGGAAGATCCCGACGACGGACGCGGCGATGGCCGCGGTGAACAGGTTGACGAACAGCCACGGCAGACGGCTGCGAACGGCCTCGTGCCACGTGCCGCGGACCTCCTCCTCCGAGACGACGCCGCCCAGGCGGAGGATGTCCTCCGTCTGCTCGGCCTCGATGACGTCGATCACGTCGTCCCACGTGATCCGGCCGAGGAGGACGTTGTCCGGGCCGACGACCGGGACGGAGGGGATGTTGTAGCGCGCGATGATGCGGCCGACCTCCTCCTGGTCGGTGTCGACGGTCACGGTGGCGACCGGCGGCTCGACGAGGTCGCGGAGCGGCGTCCTGGGGTCGGCAAGGACCAGCTCCTGGATCGAGACGGTGCCGAGGAGACGCCGGAGCAGGTCGACGACGAAGATCGCGTAGAACTCGCCGCCGAGCTCGTGCGCCTGCCGCCGCACCTCCTCGATCGCCTCGGCCGCGGTGAGGTGCACGGAGACGGCGACGAGCTCGGTCGTCATGATGCCGCCCGCCGACTCCTCGTCGTACTGGAGGAGCTTGCGCAGCGTGCCGGCCTCGAGGCGGGGCAGCGAGGCGAGGATGCGGGCCTGCTCCTCGGGCTCGAGGTGGCGGATCAGATCGACGGCGTCGTCGTCCGGCAGCTCGGCGACGAGCTCGCCGACGCGCTCGGGGCCGAGGGCCGTCAGGAGCTCGGCGGGGTGCTCCTCCGTGGCCATTTCGGCCAGCGTCTCGGAGGCGATGTCCGCCGGGAGGAGGTCGAGCAGGGCGACGCGATCGTCGTCGTCCAGCTCGTTCAGCAGGTCGGCGAGGTCGCTCGGGTGCAGGTCGGAGAGCAGCTCGGCGAGATGCTCGGTCTCCCCGGCCTCGAGCAGATCGTGAACGTGCTCGGGGCGGATGCCACGATCTTCCGGGAGACCCACAGTCTCGACGGTGCTCATGCGTCGGCTTTCCCGATCCCCGCTTCGGTCGCCTGCAATTCGGGCGAAACCCCGCCCGCCGAAAGGATGAAGGTGAACGCCTGCTCGAGCGTCCACGGAAGCGGCCGCACGTCGTCGCGGCTCACGACGACCAGGAACCCGGTGGTCGGGTTGGGCGTCGTCGGGATGAACACGACCACGCCGTCGCCGACGGCGTCGCGTATGTCATCGGGCGCGTTCGAGGTGAGGAACCCGATGGACCAGCGCCCGTGCGCGGGGTACTCCACGAGCACGACCTCGCGGAAGAACCGCTTCTCCTCGCCGAACACCGTACGGACGATCCGATGCGACGCGGTGTAGAGCCGGCGCGTGAGCGGGAAACGCTCGAGGAGCGTGTGCCACCACGCGACGATCCTGGCGCCGACGGTGCGCTCGGCGAGCCATCCGACGGCGAGGAGGACGACGATCAGGAGGAGCAGGCCCAGCCCCGGGATGTCGACGCCTATCGCCGGGTAGATGAAATTGCCGAGCAGGCCGTCCAGGCTCTGGAAGATCCACCAGAGCACGACCGCGGTGATCGTGACGGGCGCGATCACGACGAGCCCGGCGATCAGGCGACGCTTGACAACGGCCCAGTTCATCGCGCGAGCACCTCCCGAAGGATGGCTTCCTGGCGCTGCCACATCTCGCTCTCTTCCCTTTCCTCTCCCTCCGGGTGATCGTACCCGAGCACGTGAAGCGTGCCGTGGACGGCGAGGCGCGCGAGCTCTTCGCGGGGCTCGACGCCCAGCGCCGCCGCCTGACGCATCGCCTGCTCCCAACCGATGTAGATGTCGCCGACCGTCGCGTCCCCCACGACGCCGAGCTCGAACGAGATGACGTCGGTCGGCCCCTCGTGCGAAAGGAACTCCCGGTTCATCCCGGCGATCGCGGCGTCGTCGAGCAGAGCGACGGAGATCTCGGCGCTACGGACGCCGTGGGCGTCGAGCACGGACCGGACCGCCCGTTCGAGGAGCGCCGCTAGCGCCTCGGCCCCGGGAAGGGCGTCCGCGCTCCCGACCGCGGTCGCGTCGACCCGGATGTCGATCCCCATCAACTGCTGCGACCGGCGGCGGGCACCGTGGACGAGTCCGCCTCTTCGCGGACCGTCGGGTAATCGATCCGCTGATGGTAGATGCCCGAGAGCCCGGCCACGAACTGCTCCTTGATGCGGGAGAGTTCGCCGAAGGTGAGGGGCGCCTCGTCGAGCTGCCGCTGGGCGATCTTCGACTCGACGATGCGGTCGACCAGCGCACGTATCCGATCCGGCGTCGGGTCCGGGAGGACGCGAGCCGCGGATTCGACCGAGTCGGCCAGCATGACGATCGCCGTCTCGCGCGACTGCGGCCGCGGGCCCGGGTAGGAGAAGTCCCGCACGTCGGGCTCGGACGTCGGGTCGAGCTCGCGGGCCTTCTCGTAGAAGAAGCTGATCAGCTGCGTGCCGTGGTGCTCGGCGATGAACGCCTTGACGCTGTCCGGCAGCTTCGCTTCCTCGGCCATCTTCAGGCCGTCGGTAACGTGCGCGCGAACGATCGACGCGGACGTGGCCGGCTTCAACTTGTCGTGCGGGTTCCGCCCGTGCGGCTGGTTCTCGATGTAGTACTGCGGCTTCAGCATCTTCCCGATATCGTGGAAGTACGCGCCGACACGGGTGAGGAGCGCATTCGCATCGATCGCGCGCGCGGCGACCTCGGCCAGGTTCGCGACGTTGAGCGAGTGGGCGAAGGTGCCGGCCGCCTCACGCTGCAGCCGCTGGAGCAGCGGGTGGTTCATGTCGGTCAGCTCGAGGAGCGTCTGTTCGGTCGTGATCCGCGTGAACGACTCGAACAGCGGCAGGAACCCGACCGCGATGAGCGCGCTTGCGACCGCGTTGACGGTGCCCCAGAACGCCGCGGCGACGATCTCGGGCGCCCCGCGTGAACGGAGCAGCCCCAGCGCGAGCGCCGCGACGACGTACGCGCCGGCGATGATCGCGATGTACGCCCATGTGTTCGAGCGACGCCGGGCGACGCGCGCGCCGAGCGACGCCGCCGCCCCGCCCATGACCAGCGTGAAGAGGGTAGACACCCCGAGGAACGGCGTCTGGCCGGCCAGGAGGATGGCCAGGATGAGCGAGAGGTTGAGCGCCATTCGCCCATCCCAGAGCGCCGCCACGACGAGCGCGGGGAACGCGATCGGGATCAGCTCCGACGGCCAGGCATTGGCCGACACCAGCGCCGCGCCGCCGACGAACGCGGCGATCAGGAGCCCGATCAGCAGGACGTGCCGGAAGTCCCTGTAGACGGATGGCCGGTAATAGAACAGCAGGAGGCCGAAGACGGACAGCACGGCCAGGTTGTAGATGAAGAGCCCGGCCGAGCGGCCGAAGCTGGCCACGCCCTCCTCCGTACCGCCGATGCGGGCGAGGTGGTCACGGTATGCCTCGAGCCGCTCGAGCTCTGCGGCGCGGATCGGCTCGTGCGCGCCGACGATCTTCTCCCCCTTCAGGACCTCGCCCTTGATCTCCGGAACCGCCCGACGTGCACGCTCGCGCGCGGCCTCCGTCGCCTCGCGGTCGAGACGAACGCTCGGCTCGAAGAAGCGGATCAGGATCAGACGATGCAGCTCCGCCTGCTCGGCGCCGACGCCGCCCGGGAGGTGCCGCGCCGCTCGCTCGATGAAGCGCGGCGTCGTCATGACGGAGTCGCGATCGAGCAGCAGGTTCCGCCCGTCGCGGCGGAGGCGGATCTTCGAGCCCGGGTTCTCCTCGAGCTCTCGGGCCGACGCCACCCCGGCCGGAAGATCGAGCTGTACGGCCCGCTCGACGGCGCGCACGAGCTCCGCGCGACGGCGAGCCGAGAGCAGGACGTCGACGACCGGGTCCGAGGTCGGGAGCGCGTATGAACGGAGCACGGACCGCACGCCCGCGCCGGCCACCGTCTCGTCGCCGCCCGCCGTGGCCACGCTGTCGATCTGGCCGAAAAAGACGCGCACGCGGGCGAGCATGGTGTCCATCGCCGCCGGCGTGAACTCGAAGATCGGCTCGACCGTCGCTGCGGCATCAGCACGCTCGCGCGCGAGCTCGGCATCCGATTTGTAGATCGGGAAGCCGACCTGCGCGATGACGTCCTCCTCCGCCACCATCCCGATCTCGAGGACCGGGAAGTCGGGGACCGGCGCGACCGGGAAGAGCAGCTGCGCGAAGAAGGCGAGCAGCACCAGGAGCAGCGCCCGGCTGCCGTGATGCAGCACGCCCGCCGGCCAAACCCGGTCGGGCTTGCCGCTCAGCGTGCGAATCGCGTCTCTCACCCCGAACCGTTCGTTCACGCTATCGCTCCGATCGCTCCTCGTCGGCGGCGTTGTACGCCTGGATGATCTCCTTGACCAGCCGGTGACGCACCACGTCGACGCCGTCGAGATAGACAAAGCGGATCCCGTCGATCCCCTGGAGGATGCGCTCGACCTGGAGCAGCCCGGAGTCTTCCTGCCGCGGCAGGTCGATCTGTGTCTTGTCCCCCGTGATCACGGTCCGCGAGTTGAGCCCCAACCGCGTGAGGAACATCTTCATCTGCGCCGTCGTCGCGTTCTGGGCCTCATCGAGGATCACGAACGCGTCCGACAGCGTGCGGCCGCGCATGTAGGCGAGCGGCGCGATCTCGATGACCCGCGACTCGATCGAGCGTCGCACCCAATCGGCGGGCATCATGTCCTCGAGCGCGTCATAGAGCGGCCGCAGATACGGGTCGACCTTCTCCTGGAGGTCGCCGGGGAGGAAGCCCAGGTTCTCGCCCGCCTCGACCGCCGGCCGGGCCAGGATGATCCGCTTGACCCGGTTCTTCCGGAGCATGTCGACCGCCATCGCGACGGCCAGGTAGGTCTTCCCCGTGCCTGCGGGCCCGATCGCGATGACGATGTCGTTCTTCGCCATCGCGTCGAGGTACGCGGCCTGGCCTTCGGACTTCGGCTGGATCACCTTCTTCGATCCGCCGAAGAAGAGGCGCCGGTCCTCCGGCTCGCGGCCGTGCTCGACGACCTCGAACTTCCCGTTCATCCCGGCGTCGGCGACGGCGCGCCGCACCTCCTCGACGCCGAAGACCGTGCCGAGGCGAGCCAGGTCGACGAGCTGCTGCGCGGCCGGGACCGCCCGCTCGACGTCCGCCAGCTCGCCGGAAAGGACGAGGTAGTCGCCGCGCAGGATCACCCGGCACGAGGTCAGGCGCGCCAGCTCCTGGAGGTTCGCGTCGTTGATGCCGGCCAGGATCTGGTAATCCGCGCCCTCGACCGGCAGTCTGTGCTGAATCGTGTTACGCTGCACTGCTATCGTTCGCTCCTTTGCCGTCGACGACGGTTATGTGCAGCTCCCGCAGCTCCGCCGGATCCACCGGGGCCGGCGCGCCCTCGAAGAGCGCACGCGCCGCCGTCGTCTTCGGAAACGCGATCACATCGCGCAGGCTCGCCGCCCCGACCAGCAGCATGACCAGCCGGTCGAAGCCGAAGGCGAACCCACCGTGGGGCGGAGCGCCGTACCGGAACGCCTCGAGGAGGAAGCCGAACTTCTCCTCGGCCTCCCGCTCCCCGATCCCGAGCGCCCGGAACATCCGCTGCTGCAGCGGGATCTCGTGGATCCGGATCGAGCCGCTCGCCATCTCGAAGCCGTTGTAGACGGCGTCGTAGGCGCGGGACCGCAGCCCCTCGAGGAACAGCCGCCTGGCCGCCTCGCCGGACGGCACACCGTCCTCCGTATATCGGAACAGCGTTGCCACGTCCTCCGGGTGCGGCGAGGTGAACGGATGGTGCGCCGCGACGAGGCGCTCCGTCTCCACGTCCCACTCGAAGAGCGGGAATTCCGTCACCCATGCCCAGGCGTGCTGGTTCGGATCCCGCAGCCCGAGCCGATCGCCGAGGTGCCTGCGCAGTGCGTCCAGCGCGGCTTCGGCGCCGCCCAGGTGCCACACGTCCTCCGACGCGCCGAGGTGGCTCTCGGACACCCTCCCGAGCATGCGGAACCGGCCGACGACGACCACGAACAAGTCGCCGACCTCGAGCCCGGTCCGCTCGATGAACCGCGCGGCCAGGTCCGGGTCGAGCGCCTTGGCGAACTGCCCGCCGAGCCCCTCCTCCGTCCGTCGCACCCAGAGAGCGCCCGCGGCGCCCGCGGCCTTCGCGACGTCCGTAAGGGCATCGAGCTCCTTGCGCGACAGCGATGCTCCGCCCGGTGCACGTATACCCTTGATGCGGAGTGCAGTGCCTCTCGTTTCCTGGAAAAGCCGGAATTCGGACGCCTGCAGCAGGTCGGTCAGGTCCTGGAACTCCATCCCGAAGCGCAGGTCCGGTTTGTCCGTACCGTAGCGCTCCATCGCCTCGCGATAGGTGAGGCGCGGGAACGGGAGAGGGAGTTCGACGCCGAGCACCTCCCGCCACAGCGATGCGATCATCCCCTCGGCGACGCGGAAGACGTCCTCCTCGTCGACGAAGGACATCTCCGCGTCGATCTGGGTGAACTCCGGCTGGCGGTCGGCACGCAGGTCCTCGTCGCGCAGGCAGCGCGCGATCTGGAAGTACCGGTCGTAGCCTGCCACCATGAGCAACTGCTTGTAGAGCTGCGGCGACTGCGGCAGCGCGTAGAACTCGCCGGGGTGGACTCGGCTCGGGACGAGGTAGTCGCGCGCGCCCTCGGGCGTGCGCCGCGTGAGCATAGGCGTCTCGATCTCCCAGAACCCCAACTCAGAGAGGCAGCGCCGCACGATCTGCATCGCGCGGTGCCGGGTCCCGAGCGCGCGCTGCATCTCCTCGCGCCGCAGGTCGACGTAACGATAGCGCAGACGTAGCTCTTCGGCCGGCAACTCCTCGCCCGGAGCGACGGCGATCGGGATCGGCGGCGTATCCGCTTCGGCCAGGACGCGGAGACCGGTCACGTGGACCTCGACCTCGCCCGTCGCCATCTCCCGGTTCACGTTCCCCTCCGGCCGGGCGATGACCGTGCCCTCCACGGCGATCACGTCTTCGCCACGCAGCCGGCCGGCCCGCTCGAGCACGTCGGCGGGCGTCCAATCCGGGCCGAAGGAGAGCTGCACCCGCCCCGAGCGGTCGCGGAGTTCGACGAAGACCAGCCCGCCGAGGTCGCGCCGACGGTGCACCCACCCTGCCAACCGCACCTGCGCCCCCGCGTCCTCCCGGCGAAGCGTCCCCGCCTGACTGCTACGGAGCGAGGTCGAAAGACTCAGGCTCATTGCCGTCCCTTTCCCTTGCCATCCCTGCCAACGCTCGGATCACTGCGAACGCGGTGAGAGCGCCGGTAGCGTCCGCCACCCAATCCGCGAACTCGGCGGACCGTCCCGAGATGCGCGTCTGGCGCCACTCATCCCAGGCCCCCAGCAGCCAGATGGCAAGGATGAGCCACCACCAGGCCGGCCGGCGACCCGCACGTTGCCAGCCCCATGCCGCAAGCGCGCCGAGCACGCCATACAAGAAGAAATGGGCCACCTTGTCGATCGGCAGATCGACCGTCGGCCCAATCGGATCGTCGATCCCGCCCACGAACGCCACGACGCCCGCCCAGCAGAGGGCGGGGACGAAGGCGATCAACCCTGTCCGCGTCCTCACACGCCTTCCGCGTTCCGTAGCGCGCGATAGAACTCCTCCGCGTTCCGCGCGGCGAGGAGCGTGGACCGTATATCCTCCCTGCGGACCAGACGCGAGATTCGGCTCAGGGCCTTGATATGCTGCCCGGCCGCGCTCTCGGGGCCGACGAGGAGGAAGAAGAGCCGCACGGGCTGGCCGTCGAGCGCGTCGAAGTCGACCGGCTCGGCGGTGGTGCCGGCCGCCATCCGCAATTCGGGTACGGCGGGCGACTTGCCGTGCGGGATCGCGACGCCGTTGCCGATCCCGGTGGACAGGACCGCCTCACGCTCGCGGACGGCGCGAAGCAGGTCTTCCGGGTCATCGATCCCGCCGCCGCGCGTGACGACCTCGACGAGCTCGCGGAGCAGCTCATCCTTGTCGTGCGAGACGAGCGGGATCTTGATCCGGTCGGGTGTGATCAAATCCGAAAGCAGCACGGGCACACCGGCAGAAAGTCGCATTGGGGTTTCGGATCATACACAATTCGGCAAAATTAACGACCACCCAGAGGCGCATCAAGCAGATGGAGATGGCCGGACCGCGGCCCGGCGGGCGGGGTACCATAGGCCGGCTGGGCTGCGGAGATACGTAGCGAGGCGACGGCGATCGCGGGAGGGTGCGGCGGTCGGTCGCCGCGGCGCGACGCGAGCTTGGCGGGGCAATCCAGATCGGAACGGAAGCGGGCCTGGACGAAGTGGTCGACGAGACGGAAACGACGGGGATCGAGGCGTTGGAGCTGCTGGATCTGCAGCCCGAGGAGCTCGAGCGGCTGCTGGGCGAGCATTTCGCGTCCAGGGGCGCGGCGCCGTACAGGGTGCGTCAGGCGCGGGCGTGGCTGTACGAGCGGGACGCCATGAGCTTCGACGAGATGACGGACCTGCCGACGGCGGAGCGGGCGGCGTTGGCCGAGTCGTTCCGGCTGTGCGCGCCGGATGCGGCCCGGACTGCCCGCTCGGCGGACGGGACGGTCAAGCATCTCTGGCGGCTAGCGGATGGGGAGCTGGTCGAATCGGTGCTCATCCCGGCCGACGGCCGTCTGACGCTGTGCATCTCGTCGCAGGCGGGGTGCGCGATGGCGTGCGTCTTCTGCGCGACGGGGTGGTCGGGTTACCGTCGGCAGCTGACGACGGGCGAGATCGTGGCGCAGTTCCGGGGTGCGCGGCGGTGGGCGGCGGAGCACGGGTACGGCCCGATCACCAACGTGGTGTTCATGGGGATGGGCGAGCCGCTGGCGAACCGGAAGGCGGTCTTCCCCGCCCTCACGCTGCTGAACCGCGCCTACGGGTTCGGAGCGCGCCGCGTGACGGTCTCGACGGTGGGTGTGGTGCCGGGGATCCTCGAGCTGGCGGAGCGTCCGGAGCAGTTCCGCCTGGCCGTGTCGCTGCACGCGCCGAACCACGAGCTGCGGCGGCAGATCGTGCCGATCGAGCGGAAGCATCCGCTCCCGGAGCTGCTGGACGCACTGCGGAAGTTCGACGCGGCGGGCGGGCGCCGCATCACGTTCGAGTACGTGATGATCGATGGATTGAACGACTCGCCGGAGCTGGCCGTCGAGCTGGCGGAGCTGGTGAGCGAGTTCACCGGTCACGTGAATCTCATCCCGTACAACCCGATCCCGGGAAACGACTGGCGGCCGACGCCGCCGGACCGGATTCGCGGCTTCGCGAAGGTCCTGGAAGATCGCGGCGTGCCGGTCAGCGTGCGGAGCCCGCGGGGCCGGGACATTGCCGCGGCGTGCGGCCAGCTGGCGGCCGAGCACGAGTTGCGCCCGCCGAAGCCGTTCCTGGAGCTGGTGCGTCGGGCGCCCGAGCCGACGGGGTAGCGGACGCCGGCCCGCAGGACGCCGGGTCCGACTGGCCTGACACGCGGGCAACCCCATCGAGCGGTATGCCCCGGTCCTCCTCAGCGGACGGGCCGGCCCTGCAGCCTCACCGGCCGGACTCGCGGGGCGCCTCGTCCGACGCGCCCCGCGCTCGCCGGATCAGCGCCTGGATGCGGGCGCCAAGCCCCTGGTTGGCCGATTTCTCGACCGGCGGCCAGTCCGTCCCCAGGACCACGGAGACCTCGAGGAGGCGCGACGAATCGGGTTCGCTGGCGACGTTGCGGATGCCGAGCGCGCCTGCGACGCTGCGCGCCGTCCTGAGGTCGCCCACGCGGTCCAGAACGACGGACGAATCCCTGCCGAACTCCGCCGCATTGCCGAAGTAGACGACGTCGAATCCTCGGGCCCGGAGTCGGCGCGTGGCCTCGCGGGCGAGGCCGGCGCGGCCGGCGGCGTTGAGGACCTCGACCCGGACGCGGCCCGTGGCGGGCGCCTCGGCGACCGACGCCGAGCCGGAGTCGTCGCGGAACACCGCGACCACGGCGGCGATCACGAGCGGCACGGCGATCATCACGGTCGCGACGGCGGCCGCGACCCTCACCTTATGCGCCATCATTCGCCTCCGGCGATCGCGTTCCAGAACGCCGTGGTCTCGGGCCGGATCGGCCGACCGGTCCGCAGGAGGTGCTCGATGCGCGCGGCGACGACCTCCCGAAGCACGACGTCGAAGCCGGCGGGCATGCGGGCGCGCAGCGACGCGCGCAAGGCCGGTTCGAAAGTGCGGCCGGGCTCCAGGAAGTCGGCCAGGTACACGGCGCGGCCGAGCCGACCGAGCGAGGGGTGCCCGATCGTGTGATAGGCGACGGCGTCGAGGACCTCTCGGTCCTTCACGCCCTCGGCATCGAGCCGGGCGGCCGCGGCGGGCCCGTGGAGGAGCGGGCCGGGCAGGTCGCGCGCCCAGTCGGGCACGAGTGGACGGAGCGAGGCGGGCGCGGCGTCGCGGAGCGAATCGTGGAGCCACGCGGCCGCCCGCCAACGGCGGCGTTCGGCTTCGTCGAGGCCGAGCCCGACGGCCCACGAGTCCACGAGCGCAACGACGCGGCGGATATGCTCGCGCCTCGGCGGCGAGACCTCGGCCCACGGCGGGAGCACGCCGTCGGCCGCGGCGTCAATCGAATCCACGACGGACATACGGCTCGAGCACGGCACGGTTACGAATGGTCGTGCCGACGACGTAGTTCCACCCTTTGAGCTCGACCCCGCTCCCGATCCAGCTGTCGATGACGCGACATCCGGGACCGATCACGGTCTCGGCGCCGATGGTGGTGTTCCCCTCCAGGACGACGCCGGGGTAGATCACCGTGTCGGGTCCGACGCGGACGTCGACGTCGACGTGGACGGTTTCCGGGAGGAGAAACGTCGCGCCCGCGGCCATGAGCTCGCGGACGAGCCGGTCGCGGACGACGGCTGCGGCCCGAGCCAGCGCCGCGCGATCGCGGACGAGGCAGTCTTCCTCGGGCGCGGGTGTGATGTTGACGACGTCGCGGACGATCCCATCGAGCCCGCCGGCGGCGCGATCGGCGAGGCGATCGCGCCCGAACCAGCCGGCCAGCGGACCGGCAGATCCGACGACCGCGGCGTCCTCCGGAGAGGCCACGAGCGCCCGGAGTGCGGGGCCGAGCGTCGGCGCGGCGGCGTCGACGATCAGCACGCGCTCGATCGACCGATTCAACGAACGATCGGCGGCGAGCCACCACTCTTCCGGCGTGGTTTCGACGATCCGGGCGGGGAGGTCGCGGATCACCGCCTCGCTGAGCGGCGCGGCGGCCAGCAGGATGAGGTCACGGGGCAGCGGGTCGAGGCTGGCGAGCGCGCGCAGCGCGTGCCAGGCGAGGGGCCGGCCGGCCAGGGGGTGGACGTACGTCGGCATCCGCGAATTCATCGCGTCCTCGTCCGGATGCCGCAACGCGAGGGCGAGTCCGGCCCAGGCGGTCATCGCGCGGTCAGGCCTAGCGCGCCCGCGCCTCGCCGGCAGGCGCCCGTTCGACGACCTCGCGATTCATCGCATCCACGAAGACCAGACGCGGTTCGAACTTCTCGAGCTCGGAATCCTCGTAGCGGGCGTAGCTGATGATGATGACCCGGTCGCCCGGGTGCGCCAGGCGGGCCGCGGCGCCGTTCAGCACGATCGCGCCCGAGCCGGGCTCGCCACGCATGGCGTAGGTCTCGAAACGGGCGCCATTGTTGATGTTGACGACCTGCACCTGCTCGTACTCGAGGATGTCGGCCGCCTCCATGAGGAGGGCGTCGATCGTGATCGAGCCCTCGTACTCGAGGTTGGCGCCGGTCACGGTCGCCCGGTGAATCTTGGACTTGCACATCACACGCTGCATGATTCACCCGCTCAATTCAGGATCAAGTTGTCGATCAGCCGGGTCTCGCCGACGAAGCCCGCGACGGCGATGACGTCACCCGGGCGGGCGTTTTGTACGGCGTCGAGGGACTCGGGATCCACGAGCTCGACGTACTGGACGCGGACGCCGGCGCCGGCCATCACGTCGCGCACGATCTGGCAGAGTCGGGCCGAGTCCCGCTCGCCGGCGGCGAATGCCTCGGCCGCGCGCGTGAGGCCACGATAGAGGCCGAGCGCGGCATCCCGCTCGTCGGGGCGCAGGTAGACGTTGCGCGAACTCATTGCCAGCCCGTCCGGTTCCCGGACGATCGGCGCGACGTCGATCTCGATGCCCATGTCCAGATCCGCCACCATGCGGCGAATCAGGACGGCCTGCTGGAAATCCTTCTGCCCGAAGACGGCCACGTCCGGCCGCACGATCCCGAACAGCTTCGCGACGACCGTGAGCACGCCCTCGAAGTGGCCGGGGCGGTACGCGCCGCAGAGCGTGTCCGCGAGCCGGCCGGGGACGACGCGGACGGCCGGCTGGCCACCCGGGTACATCTCCTCGACGTCCGGGGCGAAGATGAGGTCGACGCCGCGGCCGGCGGCCAGCTCCACGTCCCGCTCGAGGTCGCGAGGGTAACGCGCGAGGTCCTCCTGCGGCCCGAACTGGAGCGGATTGACGAAAATGGACATGACCACCCGGTCCGCGAGTGCGCGGGCCCGGTCGACGAGCGAGAGGTGCCCTTCGTGGAGATAGCCCATCGTCGGGACGAGCGCGATGCGCCGGGGCTTCATCCCGGCGACGATGCGGCGAACCTCCTCCTTCGTGCGGACGACCATCACTCGAATCCGTGCTCCGGCCCCGGGTACTCGCCGCCGCGCACCGCCGCGACGTAATCGGCGACGCCGTCGCGGACCGCGCCGGCGAGGTCGGCGAAGCGGCGCAGGAAGCGAGGCTGGAACCCCTCGTTCAGGCCGAGCATGTCGGGGAGGACCAGGACCTGCCCGTCCACGTCCGGCCCGGCGCCGATCCCGATAGTGGGGATCCCGACCGCGCGGCTGATCTCGGCGGCGAGCGCGCTCGGCATCAGCTCGAGGACGATGGCGAAACAGCCGGCTTCCTCCAGGCGCGTGGCCTCGGCCTTGAGCCGCTCCGCGGTTCCCGCGTCACGCCCCTGGACGCGGAAACCGCCCAGCGCGTGGACGGATTGGGGCGTCAGCCCGAGGTGGCCCATCACGGGGATCCCCGCGTCGACGAGGACCCGGATGTGCCGGGCGACGGTTTCGTCGCCGCCCTCGAGCTTGACCGCCTCCGCCCCCGTCTCCCGCAGGATGCGCCCCGCGTTGCGCAGCGTTTCCTCCGGCGATATACGGTAGGTCAGGAACGGCATGTCGACCACGAGGAGCGCGCGGCTCACGCCCCGGCGCACCGCGGCGCCGTGATGGATCATCGCGTCCAGCGTGACGGGGATCGTGGAGTCGTAACCGCAGACGACGTTGCCGAGGGAGTCGCCGACGAGGACGATGTCAACGCCGCCCTCGTCGACGAGACGTGCAAAGAGGTAGTCGTAAGCGGTAAGCGCGACGATCTTCTCGCCGCGCCGCTTCATTTCCAGCAGGTCCCGAACGGTCCTGCGACGTTCGGGACCGGGATGATGCACACTCATCCGTCGTCGTCGTGGGCCCGGCTGAACCGGGGAAAACGCGCTCGGCGGCGCGCCATCGAACGCTTCAGACAGAGGTTGCAAGCTAACGGCCAGGGTCTCGGGTGTCAAACGTGATTCGATACGATTCGGTGCTGGTCCACTACCTTGCGCGGGAGCTCGACGCGCGCTTCGGCGGCGCGCGGTTGGAGGCCCTCCGCTTCGACCCCGATCGGCGTGAAGCCGCGCTTGTGTTCGAGGGCGGCGAGGCCGTCGTCTGGCGTCTGCATCCGACGGACGGGACGGTCATCGTCGGCCCTGCGCCGTCGCTCCCGGTAGAGGTCCCGCTGCCGCGCCAGGCGACGCTCCGGCGAGTGACGACGGCCCCCGACGAACGACACCTCGCCGTGGACGTGGGGACGCCGCGCCCGCGGATCGATCGGACCGCGCGCATCGTCGTCGAGCTCATGGGGAACCAGTGGAACGTCCTCGCGCTGGACCCGTCGGGCAGGATCCTCGGGGCGCTGTGGGCGCGGCGTGCGGGCGGGCGGCGGCTGGTCGGGGGCGCGACGTACGAAGCGCCGCCGGCGTCGACCAGGCGCGGGGCGACGTCGCCGCTGTCTCGGGAGGCGTGGCGGGAGGCGCTCGAGGGCGTCGCGCCCGAGGACCGCGCGCGGGCGCTGATCGACCACGTCGCCTACTCGAGCCCGATCAACGCGGCCGCGATCTTGGGCGACGCCGCGCGGACGGACGGCGACGAGGCGCTCGACGCGGCGTACGAGCGGTATCTGGCCATCGCGTCGTTGCCGGATGCGGCGCCGTGTCTCCTCAGGACGGAGCGGGGCGCGCAACCCTACCCGCTCCCGCTCCCGGGGGTCGAGTCGGAGCCCTTCCCCACCCTGCTGGCGGCCATGGGCGCGCTGTCGGGCGCCGAGGCGCCGGCGGCCGCGCCGGCGGTCGGGCGGGAGCTGCTCGATCGGCTCCGCGACCGGATCGAGCGGCTCGACCGGCGGCGCAGACGGCTCGAGGCGGAGCTCGCGGGCGCGGCGTCGGAGGCGACGGAGCTGCGTCGCCGCGGCGACCTCCTGCTCAGTCAGCTCCACCTCGTCCGCAAGGGGATGGCCAGGGTGGAGGTGTCGGACTACGAGGGCGGCACGCTGGAGATCGAGCTGGATCCGGCGCTCTCGCCGCACGAGAACGCCCAGCGGCTCTACGAGGCCGCGAGGAAGCGGGAGCGCGCGGCGGAGCGCCTGCCGGCGGTGATCGATGAGACGCGCGTGGAGCGGGAGCGACTCTCGGAGTTGCTCGCGCGCGCCGAAGCCGGGTCGGCGACCGCGGAGGAAGTGGCGGCCGTGGTCGGACCGACGATCGCCGTGCCCGGCGGGCGCGGCGGCGCGAAGGAGGTCGTGCTCCCCTACCGGCGTTACCGGACCTCGGGCGGGCTCGAAGTGCGGGTCGGGCGCGGGCGGGAGGCGAACGACGAACTCACGTTCCATCACTCGTCGCCGAACGACATCTGGCTGCACGCGCGCGATGTCGCGGGCGCGCACGTGATCCTTCGGTGGAACGACGCCAACTCCAACCCGCCGGCGCGGGACCTGGCCGAGGCGGCGGTGCTGGCCGCGCTCCAGAGCAAAGCGCGGACGTCCGGCACGGTCGCCGTGGACTGGACGAGGCGGAAGTACGTCCGCAAGCCGCGCAAGGCGCCGCCGGGCCTGGTCGTGCCCGAGCGGGCGAAGACGCTCTTCGTCGAGCCGGACCCGGCTGTCGAGGAGCGGATGCGGGCGTAGCGCGCGGCGTACCAGGCCGCGCCACCATCCGTGGCTGCGAGTACACGCGGCCCCGCGCCCGGCCGCCGGCCCCCGGGCCGGTCAGCGTTGCGCGGCGTCCAGCGCCTTCCGAAGAGACCCCACGAATTCGACCAGGCCCGACGTTCCCCCGCGATCCAACGCGTCGATGAGCGCGCTGCCGACGACGACGCCATCGGCGGCGCGCGCGGCTTCGACCGCCTGTGCCGGGGTCGAGATCCCGAAGCCGACGGCGATCGGGGCCGCGGCATGGGGACGGATCGCGTCGATCTCGCGGCCGATCTCGGCGCGGAGTGTGTCCGTCGCCCCCGTCACCCCGGTGCGCGAGATGTAGTAGAGGAATCCCCGGGACCGGGCCGCGATCCGGGCCGCACGGTCGGGCGGGGTCGTGGGCGCGAGGAGTCGGACGAGGTCGAGCGGGGACTCCTCGAAGGCGCGCTCGAGCGCGACGTCGCCGCCGACCGGCAGGTCCGTGAGCAGAACGCCGTCCGCGCCTGCGGCGTGGGAGTCCCGGATGAACCGCTCGACGCCGTAGGCGAGGAGCGGGTTGAGGTAGGTGAAGACGACGACGGGCGTATCGGCGTGCGCGCGGAACTCCGCCAGCGCCTCGAGGGAGCCGGCCAGCGTGGCACCGGCGGCGATGGCGCGGTGCGAGGCGCGCTGGATCGTCGGGCCGTCGGCGAGCGGGTCGCTGAAGGGGATCCCGAACTCGATGACGTCGGCGCCGGCCTCCGCCACGCGCAGCAGGACGTCGAGGGTGTCCGCGGGCGCGGGATAACCCGCGGTGACGTACGTGACGAGGGCGCCGGCGCCGCGGGCGGCGCACCGGGCGAAGCGCTCCCCGATCCGTCCGCTCTTCCGTTCAGGCGACATAATCGGCGACGCGGATGCCATACTTGTCCGGGTCGGTGGTCTTGATGATCGTCCGCCGCGGATACCCCGTCGCCGGGTCGACCTCGGCCAGGTCCGCGATGATCGGCTGCGCGAGCGGCAACCCGAAGGGATCGGCGAGGATCCGGACCCTGGGTTGGTGCAGGCACTTCGGATCGGTCGAGGGTGCCACGACGACCGCCAGCTCGAACGTGTCCAGGATGACGAGCGTTCCGACCGGGTAGATGCCGGTCACGTTGAGGAACGCTTTGACGAGGAGCGGGTCGTAGCCGAGCGTGGGGTCGTCGCGCATGGCCTTCAGCACGGCGTCCGGCGTGGGCGGCAGGGGCTGGTAGCTGCGCTTCGACGTCCCGGCGTCGAAGCCGTCCGCGATGGCGACGATCCGCGAGAAGAGCGATTGTTTGCGCGGCCGGCGGTTCCGCGGATACCCCGACAGATCGGCCTTCATGTGGTGCTCGTACGCGGCCAGCATGACCCGATACGACATGTCCGAGAGGCCCTGAATCGAGAAAAGGGTGAGCAGGCCCTCGGTCGGATGCTCCATGACCCGGGCGAACTCCTCATCCGTGAGGGGCGCCGCCTTGTTCATGATCTCCGGGTCGATGCGCATCTTGCCGATGTCGTGGAAGAGCGCGGCCACGCCCAGCTCGTAGAGCTGGAGCCTCGAGAGCCCCAGCCGCTGCCCCAGGATCACGCTCAGGATGCAAACGTTGACCGAGTGGGTGAACGTGTACTCGTCGTAGTCGCGCAGCGTCGTCATCCCGAGCATGGCCTGCTCGTTGTTGAGCACCTGGTCGACGATCGACTGCACGGCGCGTTTGACGCGCCGGAGGTTGACGGCACGGCCGAGCCGGACGTCGGTCAGGACCTCGCGGGCGATGTTGACGGATTGCGTGTAGGTGCGCCGAGCTGCCTTGCGCGCCTCCTCGTCGTCGGGGAGCCGGGCGGCGCCTTCGTTCGCCGGAGCGATGTGTATGCAGCGGACGGGGCTTCCTGCGATGCGGGCCTGGAACCTCTCGAACGGATCCGCGGGATACGGGTCCAGCACGAGGAGCGAGAGGAACACGGCCCACTCCTCCCTGGTGACCGCGGGCTCGACGTTGACGACTCCGATGCCGTGCCGGGAGAGCGCGCCGGCGAGGAACGAGAAGGTGATGTAGTTGGACAGGTCGAGCCGGAGCCGGGCGTCGTTGAGGAACAGGAAGTCGCCGACGAGCCGCAGCTCGATCGCGCCCTCGACCTCGAGGATCCGATGGACGACGCGGTCCAGCTCGCGGAGCGTGTTCTGGACGGTCGCGTTCTCCAGCGGGTAGAGCTTGAGCGCCTGGGCAGCCGCGTAGGTGACGGCGAGCAGTTCGCGCCCCAGGATCTGGAGCGGGGTGCCGCCCGCGACGATCGGATCGCCGGTGGGCCTCGTCATGAGGCGGCGACCTCCCGGCGCATGGCGCGCACTACGGCGCCGCGCACGATGGTGTCCGGGTCGGACGCGGCGCGTTCGAGGGCGGCCCGCGCCGATGGCGCCGCGATACGGCCGAGCGCCGTCGCGGCGCACGCGCGCATCTCCGGCGGCTGCTTGCGGGACAGGAGCCCCCCGCGCCCGTTCAGCAGCGCGTCGAGGAGCGGAACGGCCTCCGCGCCGCCCAGGTCGGCGTACGCCTCGAAGAACGCGAGCTTCTCGGTAATGTCCGCGTCGCGCAGCGTCTTCCCCTGGATCGCTTTCTCGAGACTGGCCCGCGCGGGGGCGTAACGAAGGGCGCCCAGACCGCGAGCCGCGGCGATCCGTACCTCGCGGCTGTCGTCGTCGAGCGCCCGCTTCAATCCCTCCATCGCCGGCGCGGTGTGGAGCGCGATGAGCGCCTCGACCGCGACCATTCTCGTGGCCGCGTTCGGCCGGGAGAGAAGGCGGATCAGCCCGCGCGCCGCATCCGGGAAGCGCAGCCGACCGGCCGCGCGGGCGGCGCCGGCCGCGACCGCGTCGTCCTTCGATTCGAGGAGCGCGAGGAGCACGTCGGGGTGCTGCGCCGCGAGGCGGTCGCACGCGGGGCCGACCCGAGCCCGCACGGCGGGCGAGGAGGAGCGCTCGGTCGCGCCGAAGAGGATCGGGAGCGCGGCGGACCGGAGCCACGACAGGAAGAGCGCCAGCGCCTCCGAGTCGGGCGCGATGCCGCCGTCCTCGAGCGCCTGCACCAGCTGCCCGATCACCGCGGGCTGGCTCAGCTCGTCGAACAGGGCATCGGCCTGCTCCCGCCGCTCGGCGTCCAGGACGTCGCCTCGGCGCAGCAGCTCCTCGAGCTCCTGGAGGATCATCGCGGCGGACGCGAAGTCGCCACGGGCCAGCAAGGCGGGGAGGAGCTGCCGCAGGATCCCCAGGATCTCCGTCTGTCGCGACGGGATCGGGTCCTCGAGGCGATCGAAGAGCGCGCGCAGGACCTCCGCCCTCATGTCCCGCGCCCACTCCTCCTCGAGCTCCTGCCTCAGACGGTCCAGCTCGTCCTGGTCGAGGAAGTAGAGCGTCTCGGTGAAATCCTCTCGGCGGATCGTGCCCACCGCGGTCGTCGCTTCGGCCTCGGCGTCGCCGGACGACGCCCCCACCGAGCCGACGTCCTCCGCGAAAACGTCGCGGGGGATCTCGGCGAGTCGCGGCTCTTCATCGTCTTCCGGGAGGTCGGATCCCTCGAAGAGCAGGTCCACGTAGCCGTAGCGGAACGCGGAGAACTCCTGCTCCCACAGGAGCGTGACGAGGTCGTCCTCCTCGGTCTGGAGCCGCCTCGAGCGCACGACGATGTCGAGGAGCAGGTCCAGCTCGTCCTCGAAGCCCGGGAGGAAGGTGAGGTACCGGACGCCATCCTTGTAGAACTGGAACGGCAGGCTGTCGCGGCCCTCGCCCACCGCGATCATTTCGCCGTCCCAACGGAATCCGCCCTCCTCCACGACCAGGTGGAGGGACGGTACGTGGTCCCAGATCTTCGCGAATCCCGCACGCAACCCGGCCACGAACCGCTCGTAGACCGGGTTGTTGGCCTCGTACATCTGGTAGGCCCGAACGGTCTTTCCGAAGAGGCCGAGCAGCTCGCGCACGACGACGTGCACGGACTCGTCGAATCGTCCGGCCGCCTCGGTCGATGGCACGCCCGTTTCGACCGAATCGCCCACCCGCATTCGATCAACCTCCGACCTCGGGACCGCCCGGCCCGTAGGCCTCCGCGACCTGAGCGACGTCCTTGTCGCCGCGGCCGCTCAGACAGATCACGACCGGCCCCGAATCGCGCCAGCGGCGCCCCTCGCGGAGGACGTACGCCACCGCGTGCGCGCTCTCGAGCGCCGGGATGATCCCCTCCGTGCGCGCCAGCTCGCGAAACGCGTCGAGCGCCTCCTCATCCGTCACCGAGACGTACTCGGCGCGGCCGCTCTCGCGGAGGTAAGCGTGTTCCGGCCCGACGCCGGGGTAGTCCAGCCCCGCCGAGATGGAATGCGCTTCGGCGACCTGCCCGGCGTCGTCCTGGAGGAGGAAGCTCAACGAGCCGTGGAGCACGCCGGGACGTCCGGCGGCCAACGTCGCCGCATGCCGGCCGCTCTCGATCCCCGCGCCCGCCGCCTCGACCCCCACCAGCCGAACCTCTTCGTCCGGGATGAAGGCGTGGAAGATCCCCATCGCATTCGAACCGCCGCCCACGCACGCCACCACGGCGGCGGGCAGACGCCCCTCCGCCCCGAGGATCTGGGCGCGCGCCTCCCGGCCGATGACGGATTGGAAATCCCTGACCATCCGCGGGTACGGGTCTGGCCCGACGACCGAGCCGATGATGTAGTGCGTGTCCCCCACGTTCGTGACCCAATCGCGGATCGCCTCGTTGGTCGCGTCCTTCAGCGTCCTGGATCCCGATTCGACCACCCTCACCTGCGCGCCGAGCAGCTCCATCCGGAACACGTTGAGCGCCTGGCGCCGGGCGTCCTCCGCGCCCATGTAGACGACGCAGTCGAGGCCGAAGAGCGCGCAGACCGTCGCCGTCGCCACCCCGTGCTGCCCGGCGCCGGTCTCCGCGATGATCCGCCGCTTCCCCATGCGGCGCGCGAGGAGGATCTGGGCGAGCGCGTTGTTGATCTTGTGCGCGCCCGTGTGGTTCAGATCCTCCCGTTTCAGATAGACCGTGATCCCCCCCGCGGCCTCGCCGAGACGGGCGGCGCGGTACAGCGGCGTCGGCCGGCCGACGTAGTCGCGCAGGAGCGCATCGAATTCGGCGAAGAAGCCCTCGTCGCGACGCGCCTCATCGTAGGCGGCGGCGAGCTCGTCGAGCGCGGCGATCAGGGTTTCCGGGACGTAGCGGCCGCCGAATCGGCCGAAGCGTCCGAGCTCGAGAGCGGGGGGCGTGGCCGTGAACTGCTCTGCCATTTATCGGGTCCTCCGATGGCCCGGCGGATGCGCCGGCGCGCCGTCCGGGACGGCGGAGCGGGCGGCGGCGACGAACGCGCCCACCCGGTCGGGATCCTTGATCCCGGGCGCGGACTCGACGCCCGAGCTCACGTCGACGACGTCGGGCGCGAGACACGCGACGGCCGACGCGACGTTGTCCGGATCGAGGCCGCCGGCCACGATCACGTCGACCCCGCGCGGCACGTCGCCCCGAGCCGGGGCGACGTCGCTCCAGGGGAAGCGGGAACCGGCCCAACCGGCGCCGCTGCCGGCAGCACGGCCGGATCCGTCGAGGACGAGCCCTTCGACGACGCCGGCGTAGCGTTCGACCGCCGCGCGCAGATCGGCCGCCGTGCGCGGCCGCACGACCTTCCAGGTCCGGAAGGCGCCGAGCCGTCGGAATTCCGCGATCGTCTCCGGCGACTCGTCGCCGTGGAGTTGGACGACGTGCAGGCCGAGATGATCAACCGCCTCGGCGAGACCGGCAGGCGCGGGATCCACGAACACGCCGACCCGACGGGGACCGGCGCCCGCCTCGAAGATCCGCGCCGCCTCCTCCACGGTCCGGCTACGGCCGTACCCGGGCGCCAGGATCACACCAATGTAATCGGCGCCGAGCGCCGCCGCGACCTCCGCGTCCTCCGGACGACATACGCCGCAAATCTTTACGCGCATGCTCACGCGGTCCTCGCCTCCCGCGGCCGGCGAGCGAGCGCGGCCGCTGCGGCCCCGACGTCCGGCGCGCGCATGAGCGACTCGCCCACCAGGATCGCGTGGACGCCCACCGCGCCCAGCCGGTCCACGTCCTCCGGCGTGCGGATCCCGCTCTCGGCGACGAGCGTGCGGTCGGCCGGCACCCGGCCGGCCAGGTCGAGCACGACGGACAAGTCCGTGCGGAACGTCGCGAGATCCCTGTTGTTCACCCCGATGACCTCCGCGCCAGCCGCGAGCGCGCGATCCAATTCCTCCGCCGAGTGCACCTCGACGAGCACGCCCAGCCCCAGCTCGCCCGCGAGGCGGTGCAGGTCGACGAGCTCCGCGTCGTCCAGAATGCGGACGATCAGCAGGACCGCGTCCGCGCCCGCCGCACGCGCCTGCCAGACCTGCACCGGATCGAGGATGAAATCCTTGCGCAGCACGGGCAACGCGACCGTCGCGCGCGCCTCGCGCAGGTCGTCCAGCGAGCCGCCGAAGAACTCGCCGTCCGTGAGGACGCTCAGCGAGGCCGCGCCCGCCGCCTCGTACGCCCGCGCCACCTCGGCCGGCGAGGCGCCCGGCCGGATCCAACCCGCCGACGGCGAGCGTCGCTTGATCTCGGCGATCAGCGCGACTTCCCCGTCGCGGCGCAGCGCCGCGGCGAACGGCCGTGGCGCGTCGAGCGCCTCGGCGGCGTCGCGAAAGTCCCGCGCCCGGTGGCGCAGCGCCTCGATTTCGGCCCGCTTCGCCCTGACGATTCGGCGCAGCACATCCATGACCCTTGCGCTTCGGTATCTTTTCGGGTACGTTATCTTCGGTCCCTGTTCGGGCCGATGGCGTGAACCCGGTACCGCGGGAGGAACGAGATGGCCCTGACCAAACGCCAGAAAGAGATCCTCGACTACCTGAACGAATACTACGAGGACCACGGCTACTCGCCGAGCTTCGAGGAGATCGCGCGGCACTTCCGGTTCTCGTCGCTCGCGACGGTGCACGAGCACCTGGAGAATCTGCAGCGCAAGGGCTACATCCGAAAGAGCTACAACGAGAGCCGGTCGATCGAGCTGCTCCCGACGCAGATGCGGGTGTCGGCGGTCGAGCTGCCGCTGCTGGGGAAGGTGGCGGCGGGGCTACCGATCGAGGCGGTGCAGGACACGGAGACGATCGCGGTCCCCGAGGACATGCTGGCGCGGGGCGGCTACAACTACGTGCTCCGCGTGAACGGGGACTCGATGATCGACGAGCAGATCCGGGACGGCGACTACATCATCGTGAACTCGCGCGAGACCGCGCACAACGGCGAGATGGTAGTGGCGCTGGTGAACGGCGAGTCGGCGACGGTGAAGAAGTTCTACCGGGAGTCGGACGGTCGGGTGCGGCTGCAGCCGGCGAATCCGACGATGCCGCCGATGTACTTCCCGGCGTCGGACGTCAAGATCCAGGGGATCGTGATCGGGGTGATCCGGAGGTACCGGTAATGGGTCCGAAGCACACGTTCGTGGTGGGGCGCCGCACGCGGCGCGGGATGCTCGTAGTGATCGTTCAGCAGGCCGTGGCGCCGATCCGGGGGCCGTGGACGCTGACGGCGGTGGTCTCGGCGAACTGAGGGCGACCGCGGCGGGATTCTCACACGCGGCCGGGCGTCTCGCGGGCGGCCGGGACTTCGGCGCACCGTGAGTCCAGGCAGCGGCATCGGGCGACTCGTCGGCGGTCGCGCCTCACCTCCCTACCCTATCCATCCAATCAGGCCCGTGCGGCGGCCTTGCGGGACGCCTCCCTGAGGCGCTCGAGGGCGTCGTATGCGGCGCCTCCATCGATGATACGCTCGGCCAGGGCGACGCCGTCCTCGAGCGACTCGACGCGGTCGGCCACGAAGAGGGCGGCGGCGGCGTTGAGGACGACGGCGGCGCGGGCGGCGCCCGTGCGCCGGCCCGTGAGGACGTCCTCGATGATGCGGGCGTTGTCGGCCGGGTCTCCGCCGGCGAGGTCGGCGGGATCGAAGCCTTTCCAACCGAGACGATCGGCGGGGTCGAAGCGGAACCTGGCGAGCGTTCCGTCGCGAAGCTCCACGACCTCGGACGGTCCGATCGGGCTCAGCTCGTCCAGGCCGGGTTCCCCGTGCACGACGAGGGCGCGGTCGTGCCCGAGCTCGCGGAGGGCGTCGGCCACGACGTCCAGGCGCGACGGATCGGACACGCCGACGACCTGACGGCGGGCGCCCGCCGGGTTGGTCAGCGGCCCGAGCAGGTTCATGATGGTCGGGATGCCGAGCTCGCGCCGCACCGGCGCCGCGTGGCGCATTGCCGGGTGGAGGAGCGGCGCGAACATGAAGACGATGCCCGCCTCGTCCAGGACGTCGGCCATGGCGTCCGGGGTGAGGTCGATGACGACGCCGAGCGCCTCGAGGACGTCGGCGCTCCCGCTCCTGGAGGTGAAGGAGCGGTTGCCGTGCTTGGCGATGCGCACGCCCGCGCCGGCGGCGACGAGGGCCGCGGCGGTCGAGATGTTGAAGGTGGTGAAGGCGCCGCCGCCCGTCCCGCAGGTGTCGAGGAGCGGCTCCCCTTCGGGGGCGCGGACGTGGATCATGGCGCGGCGCAGTGCGCGCACACCGCCGGCGATCTCCGCGGGCGTCTCGCCGCGCACGCGGAGCGCGACGAGGAGAGAGGCCGTCTGGATGTGGGACGCGGTACCGTCCATGATGGCGCCGAACGCGGCCTCGGCTTCGTCGCCCGAAAGGGTGGCTCCCGCCGCGACGCGGGCGAGGTACGGCGCGAGCCCGGCGGGCTCGACTTCCCTGGTGGTCGGCATCTGGACTCCAATTTGGGGGCACGAACGACGGATTGTATTCGGTGCGCTCGCGGGGTGTCAACGCGGCGGGGCGACGGCCGGAACGGCGGGTGCGCGACCGCTTGACACTCACACGCGTGCACGTAGCTTTCGCCGCCGTGTCATCCCCGAACGAGCGCCGGATCAAGCTCACGCTGCAGTACGACGGAGGCGGGTTCTACGGCTGGCAGGTGCAGCCGGGAGCGCGCACGATCCAGGGCGTGCTGGAGGAAGCCGTGTCGCGGCTGGCCAACCGTCCGACGACGGTCGTGGGCGCCGGGCGGACGGACCGGGGCGTCCATGCCACGGGGCAGGTGGCGTCGGTCCTGGTCCCCGAGAAGTGGACGGCGGAATCGCTACGCAGGGCGCTGAACGCGATCCTACCGCACGACGTCCGGGTGAGCGCCGCGGAGGAGGTGCCGCTGGACTTCCACGCGCGCTTCGATGCGACGGCGCGGAGCTACGTGTATCGGGTAGGTACGTCGGAGGCGGCGCTGTCGCCGTTCCGGCGGCGCTGGTGCTGGCCGCTGGCGCGGGATCTGGATCGGTCCGCGCTGGACGCGGCGGCCCGCGAGATCGTGGGCGATCACTCGTTCCGGGCATTCGCCAAGGCGGGCCAGGAAGAGCGCGGCGACCGGTGCACGGTGATGCGAGCCGAGTGGCGGGACTGGCGCGGTCTCGGCGTCGAGTTCCACGTCACGGCGAACCGCTTCCTGCACCACATGGTCCGATACCTGGTGGGGACGATGGTGGAGATGGCGCTGGGGCGGCGGCCGGTGGAGGAGATGGCGCACCTGCTCGCCGACGAGCCGGGGCTGGAGACGTCGCCGCCGGCGCCGCCGGAGGGGCTCTTCCTGACGCATGTGGCGTATAACGAAACCGAGCGGCAACTCGAGGAGGCCGGGAATGAAGATCTTCCTTGACACCGCCGATCTGTCGGAGATCCGCCGAGCGGCGGAAGCCGGGCTGATCGACGGGATCACGACGAACCCGTCGCTGCTGGCGAAGGCCGCGGGCGCGGAGGGGAACCCACGCGAGATCCTGGCGGAGATCTGCCGGGCGGTGGACGGCCCGATCAGCGCGGAGGTCGTCGCGACCGACACGGAAGGGATGGTGCGCGAGGGGCGCGAGCTGGCGAAGATCGCGGACAACATCGTGATCAAGGTGCCGCTGATCGAGGCCGGGCTCCGGGCGTGCCGTCAGTTCCGGGCCGAGGGGATCAGGGTCAACGTGACGCTGTGCTTCACGCCGTCGCAGGCGCTCCTCGCGGCGAAGGCGGGCGCGACGTACATCTCGCCGTTCGTCGGGCGGCTGGACGACATCAGCTCGGACGGGATGGAACTGATCGCGCAGATCGTGCAGATCTACCAGAACTACGACTTCGAGACGGAGGTGCTCGTCGCGTCGGTGCGGAGCCCGCAGCACGTGGTGCAGGCGGCGCTCCTCGGGGCGGACGTGGCGACGATCCCGCCGAAGGTGCTCTACCAGCTCCTGGAGCACCCGCTCACGGACAAGGGGCTGGACGCTTTCCTGGCGGACTGGGCGAAGCTCCCGGAATCACTACGCAAGATCTGAGATTTATGCGGCGCGGACGAACGTCGTGGCTCGGGTTGGCACTTGGCGCGGCGGCGCTGGTCGCCTGCGGCAATGCGGGCGAAGCGGGGTGGCGCGATGCGGCCGAGCCTGCGCAGGCCTCGCTCCAGCTTCCCCCGATCCGGCGGCCGGCCGAGGTGGACTCGCTCGCCGCGGTGCAGGCGGAGCTGGACGCCTCACGCCGGACGGCGATCGTGCGCGCAGCCGAGCGCGTCGCGCCGGCGGTGGTCAGCGTGAACACGATCCGGCGCGAGTACGTCCGGCCGCGCACGATGTGGGAGAGCTTCTTCCTCCCGCCGAGCGCCCGGGAGGTGGCCGGTGTGGGCTCGGGCTTCATCATCCGGGAAGACGGCATCATCCTGACCAACGAGCACGTGGTGCGAGGCGCCGAGCGCATCGTCGTCACGCTCCCCGATGGCCGGCAGTTCGACGCCGAGCTGGTCGGAACGGACGAGATGACGGACCTCGCGCTCGTGCGGATCACGAGCCCGATCGGCGATGGCGCTCCGAAGGCGTCGGGCGTGCCGCGGCTCCCCGTGGCGCCGCTCGGCGACTCGGACGACCTCCTGATCGGCGAATGGGTCGTCGCCATCGGCAACCCGCTCGGCTTCGTGCTGTCGAACACGGAGCCGACGGTGACGGCGGGCGTGATCAGCGGGGTGGGTCGAAACATCCTGCCCGGCGGGGAGCAGGAGCGCGGCTACTACCTGGACATGATCCAGACGGACGCGTCGATCAACCCCGGCAACTCGGGCGGCCCGCTCGTGAACGCGCTGGGCGAGGTGATCGGGGTGAATTCGTCGATCGTGTCCAGGAGCGGCGGGAGCGAGGGGCTGGGGTTCGCGATCCCGATCAACCGGGCTCGCCGGATCGCCGAGGACCTGCTGGACGACGGTAACGTTCGCCGCGCATGGGTCGGGCTGGAACCGGAACCGGTGGACTTCGGGCGGCTCGACCGGAGCAATCGGGTCCGGGTCGGGCAGGTCGCGACCGGGTCGCCGGCAGAGGAAGCCGGCGTGCGCCGCGGTTGGGTCCTGCGGCGTGCGGGGTCGAAGGAGATCCGCACGCCGCTCGACTGGGAGTCGGTGCTCCTGGACGCGGTCGTGGGGCGGCCCCTCGAGCTGGTCTTCGACGACGGCGGGCGTGAGCGCGTCGTCCGGGTCACGCCGGTCGACCTGCCGTCGCTCACGGCGGAGCGGATCCGGGCGCTCGCCGACTTCGAACTGGTCACGCTCACGCCGGCGATCCGCGCGGAGCGCGGGCTCATCAGCGAACAGGGCGCGCTGATCGTGTCCGCGTCGGCAATGGCACGCCGGATCGGACTCCGCGAGGGCGACCTCATCATCCAGATCAATCGGGTCCCGATCAGGTCCGCGGAAGAAGCGGCGCGGCTGCTCCAGCAGCTATCCGGGACGGGGCTGGTCCGCGTATTCTTCGAGCGACAGGGCCGGCTCGGGTCGGTGGACTTCCGTATCAGCGGCTGAGGGTGGAGTGAGACGAGAGGACGAGCGAGGCGGCGCGCCGACGTCGTACCAGAACCCGCTGGTCGAGCGGTACGCCTCCGAGGAGATGAGCCGGATCTTCTCGCCGGCGTTCAAGTACACGACGTGGCGGCGCCTCTGGATCGCCCTCGCCGAGAGCCAGCGCGAGCTGGGGCTGCCGATCCCGGAGGAGGCGATCGCGCAGATGCGCGAGAGGATCGACGAGATCGACCTCGGTCGCGCGGCGGAGCTGGAGCGCCGGCTCCGGCACGACGTCATGGCGCACGTTCACCACTTCGGCGAGGTGGCGCCGGCGGCGCGGGGGATCATCCACCTGGGCGCCACGAGCGCGTACGTCGGCGACAACACCGACCTGATCCAGCACCGCGAGGCGATGCTGCTGGTGCGGAAGCGGCTCGTGGCAACGATCGCGGCGCTGGCGGACTTCGCCCGTCGCTACCGCGCACTGCCGACGCTCGGCTACACCCACTTCCAGCCCGCGCAGCCGACGACGGTCGGCAAGCGCGCGACGCTCTGGATCCAGGACCTGCTGCTGGACCTGGAGGAGGTCGAGCACCGCCTGGCGACGCTACGCTTCCGCGGGATCCGCGGCACGACCGGTACCGAGGCGAGCTTCCTCGAGCTGTTCGAGGGCGACCACGCGAAGGTGGTCGAGCTGAACCGCCGGGTCGCCGCGAAGATGGGGTTCGACGAGCTCTTCTGGGTCACGGGCCAGACCTACCCGCGCAAGGCCGACTACGCGTTCCTCGCCACGCTGGCCGGGATCGCGACGTCGGCGTCCAAGTTCGCGAACGACCTGCGGCTGCTCCAGCACCTGCGCGAGGTCGAGGAGCCGTTCGGGAAGGAGCAGATCGGCTCGTCGGCGATGGCGTACAAGCGCAACCCGATGCGGGCGGAGCGGATCAACGCGCTGGCACGGCACGTCATCACGCTCTCGCTGGACCCGGCGGTCACGGCCGCGGCGCAGTGGCTCGAGCGCACGCTCGACGACTCGGCGAACAAGCGGATCTCGATCCCCGAGGCGTACCTGTCGACCGACGCCTTCCTGATGCTCTACCACAACGTGGCCGCGGGGCTGGTCGTGCACGAGCCGGTGATCCGCCGCCACCTGCTGGAGGAGCTGCCGTTCATGTCGACGGAGGCGATCCTGATGCGGGGGGTCAAGGAGGGCGGCGATCGTCAGGACCTGCACGAGCGGATCCGGCAGCATTCGGTGGCCGCGGCCAACCGGATGAAGGACGAGGGCGCGGAGAACGACCTGGCGGACCGGATCGCGGGCGACCCGGCGTTCCGGCTGACGAAGCAGGAGATCGAGGAGATCCTGGACCCGGCGCGGCACATCGGCCGCGCGCCCGAGCAGGTCGACGCGTTCCTGGTGGACGCGGTCGAGCCGGTGCTTGCGCGCTACGGCGTCGAGCTGGAGGCGCCGGAGCCGAAGGTGTGATGAAAATGGCGATGCAGGCGCACGAGCGGCGTGGCGCGGGCCCGGCAGGCGCGGCGGCGGCAGGCATGACCGCCGTCGGAGGGATGGCGGCATGACGCCGACGGTGGCGGAAACTCGGCTCCCCTTCCCTCTCGTCGCGCGGGGGAAGGTCCGCGACGTCTACGACGTGGGCGGCGACCGGCTGCTCATGGTCGCGACGGACCGGATCAGCGCGTTCGACGTGGTGCTGCCGCAGCCGATCCCGCACAAGGGCGAGGTGCTGACGCTGATCACCGCGTGGTGGCTGGCGCGGCTGGAGGACATCACGCCGAACCACCTGATCTCGGTCGATCCCGCCGCGATCGCCCGCGAGGTGCCGGGGCTGGCCGGGCTGGAGGCGGAGTGGGCGCGGCGGTCGATGCTGGTGCGGCGAACCGAGCCGTTCCCCGTGGAGTGCGTGGTGCGCGGGTACCTCTCGGGCTCGGCGTGGGCGGAGTACCGTCGGACCGGGACGCTGGCGGGTGAGCCGCTCCCGCCCGGGCTGGCCGAGAGCGACCGGCTCGACCCGCCGATCTTCTCGCCGGCGACGAAGGCGGTCGAAGGGCACGACGAGAACATCACCTTCGACGAGGTGCGACGTCGGATCGGCGACGAGGCGGCGGAGCTGCTCCGGGCGCGGAGCCTCGCGATCTACGAGCGCGGCCGGGAGATCGCGGCCGCGGCGGACATCATCATCGCGGACACCAAGTTCGAGTTCGGGCGCCTGCCGGACGGCACGGTGCTGCTGATCGACGAGGTGCTGACGCCGGATTCGTCGCGGTTCTGGCCGAAGGAGAGCTACGCGCCGGGTCGCGGCCAGCCGTCGCTGGACAAGCAGCCGGTGCGGGACTACCTGGAATCGCTGGTCGGGCGCGGCGAGTGGGACAAGCGGCCGCCGGCGCCGGAGCTGCCGCCGGAGGTCGTCGAGGCGACGTCGCGACGCTACCGCGACGTGTTCCGCCGTCTCACGGGGTACGCGCTGGAGGATTTCCCCGTCCACGACCCGGCGCAGCCGTCACCCGAGCGAGGAGGCCGATGAGTCGTCGCCTTCAGCAGGGCGTCATCATCGTTCCGAGCGCGCTCACGCTCGGCAACCTGTTCTTCGGGATCTGGGCAATCGTCTCCGCGGCGCGCGGGGAGTTCACGACCGCGGCGTGGCTGATCGTGTTCGCCGGGATCGCCGACACGCTGGACGGCCGGGTCGCGCGCGTGACGCAGACCGGGAGCCGCTTCGGCGAGGAGTTGGACTCGCTGGTCGATGCGATCAGCTTCGGCGTCGCGCCGGCGCTGATCATCTACCATCTCTTCCTGGCGGACGGGACGTGGAGCTGGCTCGTCGCCTTCTACTACGTCAGCTCGGCGGTCATCCGGCTGGCGCGCTTCAACGTGGAGCAGGCGGGGCACGCGAAGGTCGCGTTCCACGGGCTGCCGTCGCCGTCCGCGGGGATGACGCTGGCCACCTTCTACCCGTTCAGCCAGACGAATTTCTTCCAGCAGCACCTCGCCTCGCTGCCGTGGCCGGTCCTGATCATCGTGCTGATGTTCCTGCTCGGCACGCTGATGATGAGCCACGTGCTGTACCCGGTCGTGCCGAAGTTCGGCTTCCGTTCGGCGAAAGGGCTCGCGACGCTGGCGCTGCTGGTGGCCGTGATCGTGGCCGCGCTCACGGTGCCGTCGCTGTTCTTCTTCCCCGCCCTCGTCGGGTACGTGGCGTACGGCGTGTTGAAGGCGTTCGTCCTCGGCTTCTTCGAGCGGCTGCCGGAACGCGACCCGCTCCTGGACGAGGAAGGCGGAGACGAGGCGGGCGCGGAGCTGAGGGAGATCGACTACGACGAGCTCTCGCCCCATCGTCGGTGGCGGCTGAAGCGGCGGCGGCCGCGCGAGGGGGAGTGACGGAGCAGGAGCGCGGTCGCGGACGGAGGGGTGGATCGGGTGGGGTGGGCGGCAAGGTGTGGGTGGCAAGGTGCCGGCGGGCAGGTGTGATCGGATGACCGGTTCGTCTTGGACCGGGAACGTCAGAGGGAAACAAGTGAGCGAATACCAGGTCGAAGTCAGGATCATGCCCCGGCAGGGGCTCTTGGACCCGCAGGGGAAGGCGGTCGAGAACGCGCTGCGGTCGCTGGAGTTCCAGGGTGCGTCCGGGGTACGGGTCGGGCGGCTGGTGCGGCTCCGCATCGCCGCGGACTCGGTCGACGCGGCGCGCGCGCGGGCGGACGAGATGTGCCGCAAGCTGCTGGCCAACCCCGTGACGGAAGACTACGAAGTGGAGGTCCGCGGGTAGCCCCATGCGCATTGCGATCGTGACGTTCCCGGGGTCGAACTGCGACTACGACTGCTACCGCGCCGTGAAGGACGTGCTGGGCGCCGAGGCGACCTACGTCTGGCACCGGGACACGGACCTGGGCGGCGCGGATGCGGTGATCCTCCCCGGCGGGTTCAGCTACGGCGATTATCTGCGCGCGGGCGCGATCGCGCGGTCGAGCCCGATCATGGGTGCGGTCCAGCGCTTCGCGGCCGAGGGCGGGCCGGTGCTCGGGATCTGCAACGGCTTCCAGGTCCTCTGCGAGGCCGGGCTCCTGCCGGGCGCGCTGATCCGCAACAGGACCCTCAAGTTCCGGAGCATGCCCGTCTACCTGCGGGTCGAGAACGCGTCGACGCCGTACACGACGCGCTACAGCCAAGGGCAGCTGCTACGCATCCCGATCGCCCACGGCGAGGGCAGCTACATCGCGGACGACGCGACGCTGGACCGGCTCGAGGCCGAGCGCCGCGTCGTCTTCCGATACGTGGACGCGGACGGCGCGGCGACGGATGCGGCGAATCCGAACGGTTCGGCCCGCAACATCGCGGGGATCGTGAACGACGGCGGGAACGTGCTGGGGATGATGCCGCACCCCGAGCGGGCGGTCGAGGCGCTGCTCGGCTCGACGGACGGGCTGCCGTTGTTCGAATCGCTGATCGACCACCTGGCGGGGGCGACGCGGTAGCGCCGCGCCCTTCGACACATGCAACACTCCGACATGGCCAACGAAGCTGACGCGAAGAAGACGGGGCCGGCTCCGCTGCCCGGCGATCCGCCGATCACTCCCGAGCTGGTCGAGGACCACGGGCTGTCGCCCGATGAGTACGAGCGAATCGTCTCGATCCTGGGCCGCGAGCCGACGTACACGGAGCTGGGCGTCTTCAGCGCGCTCTGGTCCGAGCACTGCGGCTACAAGAACTCGAAGCCGCTGCTCAAGCAGCTCCCGACGAAGGCGCCGTGGGTGCTCCAGGGGCCGGGCGAGAACGCGGGCGTGATCGACATCGGCGACGGGTACGCCGTCGCCTTCAAGATCGAGTCGCACAACCACCCGTCGGCGGTGGAGCCGTACCAGGGCGCGGCGACGGGCGTGGGCGGGATCCTGCGCGACGTCTTCACGATGGGCGCGCGGCCGATCGCCGTGCTCGACTCGCTGCGCTTCGGTTCGCTCGACAGCGCGCGGGTGCGCTACCTCTTCGCCGGCGTGGTGAAGGGCGTGGGCGACTACGGCAACTGCGTCGGGATCCCGAACATCGGCGGCGAGGTCTACTTCGACGAGGCGTACGAGGGGAACCCGCTCGTCAACGCCATGGCGATCGGGCTCATGAAGAAGGAGGAGCTGATCCGCGCCGAGGCGTCGGGGCCGGGGAACCCGATCATCGCGGTGGGCGCGCGCACGGGGCGCGACGGGATCCACGGCGCGACCTTCGCCAGCGCGGAGCTCGGCGAAGAGTCCGAGGACAGCCGCCCGCAGGTGCAGGTCGGCGACCCGTTCACCGAGAAGCTGCTGCTCGAGGCGTCGCTCGAGCTGATCCGCAGCGGCCACATCGTCGGGATCCAGGACATGGGCGCGGCGGGGCTCGCGTCGTCGTCCTCCGAGATGGCGGCGCGGTCCGGCACGGGCGTCGACATCGACACCGCGCTCGTCCCGACGCGCGAGGAGGGGATGACGCCGTACGAGATCCTCCTCTCCGAGTCGCAGGAGCGGATGCTCGTCGTGGCGAAGGCCGGGCACGAGGACGAGGTCCGCAAGATCCTCGAGAAGTGGGAGCTGGAGGCGGCGGTCATCGGGCGCGTGACGGACGACGGCATGTACCGCGTGCGCCACAACGGCGTCGTCGTTTGCGAGATCCCGGGGCAGCAGCTCGTCGACTGCCCGACGTACGTACGCGAGGGTCGCGAGTCGGAGGAAGTCGCGCGGCTCAGGCAGTGGGATCCTTCGGAGCTCGAGCCGAGCGTCGACGCGTCCGACCCGAACCGTGTCATGCTCCGGCTGTTGTCGTCGCCCACGATCGCGTCCAAGCGGTGGGTCTACGAGCAGTACGACACGACGGTGCGCACGAACACGGTCGTGGCGCCGGGCGGCGACGCGGGCGTGCTCCGCATCCGTGGCACGAAGCGCGGGATCGCGGCGACGGTCGACTGCAACGGGCGCTACTGCTACCTGAACCCGCGGCGCGGCGCGATGATCGCGGTGGCGGAGGCGGCCCGGAACCTGGTGTGCGTGGGCGCGCGGCCGAGGGCGGTCACGAACAACCTGAACTTCGGCAACCCGCACAAGCCGGAGGTCTACTACCAGCTCCGCGAAGCGGTCCTCGGGATGGCCGAGGCGTGCACGAAGTTCGAGACGCCGGTCACGGGCGGGAACGTCTCTCTCTACAACGAAAACCCGAACGGCGCGATCTACCCGACGCCGACGATCGGGATGGTCGGCGTGCTCGAGGACGTCGCGAAGCACCTCGTCGCCGGGTTCCGCGAGCCGGGCGACGCGATCGTGCTCCTCGGCCGGAACACCGACGAGCTGGGCGGCTCGGAGTACCTGAAGGTGATCCACGGGAAGGTCGCGGGCGACGCGCCGGCCGTCGACCTGGACGCCGAGAAGGCGCTCCAGGAGGCGATGCTGGAGCTGGCGGACGGGGTGCTGATCCGCAGCGCGCACGACTGCGCCGAGGGCGGGCTCGCGGTCTGCCTGGCCGAGAGCGCGGTCCACGACGCGGAGCGCCCGCTCGGCGTCGACGTCGCCCTCGACGACGACCTGGCGTGGACGCCGCTCCTCTTCGGCGAGGCGCAGGGGCGGATCGTGGTCTCGTGCGCGCCGGAGCGTGTCGAGGAGGTCCTGGCCGTGGCGAAGCGACACGGCGTGCCGGCGAAGCGGATCGGGACGGTCGGGGAGGCCGGCGGGCGGTTCGTCGTCACGACGAAGGCGGGGACGAAGATCGACCTGGCGGTCGCCGACGTCGCCGACGCGTACTACGGCGCGATCCCGCGGATCATGGACGAGTCCGCCGCGACGGTCGAGGTCGACATCGAGCACGCGGCGACGCCGCGGTGAGGGCGGGCGCCTGCGGCGGGGGTCGCCGTGTCCGGCGGGAGCCGGCGGCGGGCGACCCCGGACGAAGAAGACAAAGGGCGCCGCGCGCGGGTGCGCGGCGCCCTCTTCGTTTTCGCGGCGGGGATGGCAAGGCGCCTTATGACGTCAGCCCGATCCCGTAACTATCCAGCCACTCCGCCAGATCTTTCGCGCACTCCGGGCTCGACAGGCCGATCGAGTCCACGTGTTCGATCCTGTCGCGGGCCCGCTCGAAGAGCGCGACGGCGAGGCCGGAGTCGTCGTGGCGGGCGCGGTAGAGGATCCCGTCCGGCGCGTCGGGGTGGGCGTGGAATACAGCCGACCACGCCCACGTCACCTCGTACGGGCCCTGCACGACCGATGCGTCGGCGCCGTGCTTCCGCAGACCCCGGCCGTGCATCGACACGAGCCGCAACGGCTCCACCACCCGGAACCGCGCCAGCGACCGGATCTTCAGCTCCGCCTCCTGCACCACGTCGATCGCCAGGTCGCGCAGCAGCGTCTCGGCGAAGGCGATCGACGCCTCGAGCGCCAGGTAGCACACGCCGTAGCTCGCGTCGGGCGAATCCCACCGCTGACGGCGCTCCGGCTCGCTCGCGCGGCCGAAGTAGAGGGGAGCGAGGTGTGAGCGGTGGATCCGGTACAGGATCGTCCCCGCCTCGACCTGGGAGAGGGTGAGGGCTCGTGCGGAGAGCGTCGCGGGCGGGAGCGGCGGGTTGCCGGGCCGGGCCAAGGTGGGTCACCTCGGTTGGCGGTCGACGTCCGTCAGAGCCGCGCCGTTCCGGAGAGTGCCGATCGGCAGCCTCAGCGGTGCCTTCATCCCTGCTCGCCGTACGTCGCGGCGATGCCCCGGGCCTCCTCCACGCGCCCGTCCGTGAGCAGCTCGAGCGCGCTGCGGCCGCCGTGCCGGGCAGAGGGCGCAAGGAGCACCGTGAGCCGGGTCCAGGGGTCGACGTCGTCGCGGAAGGCGCGCAGGAAGTCGTCCAGCCCGGGGACCAGCCCGTGGTCGGTGAACTGACACGCGGGGTACACCCATTCGCCGTTCGGCATGGGGACCGCCAGGATCGTCCCGCGCAGGCGACGTCCCGTCACGGCCTGCGGCGTCACCCCGAGCCGTTCGGCGGCGTCGCCCAGGCGGAGCAGCCCCCCTGCCCTCTCGATCAGCCGGTCCCGCGCCGAGACGCCGCGGACGCGCGCGGCGGCCAGCGGGTCTCGGATCGCCGCGGCATCCGACGTCGCCACGCGCTGCATCGCCACGCCCAGGCCGCTGAACGCGTCGGCCATGGACAGGACTTCCTCGATCGTCGCCAGGTCGGCCGCCTGGACGAGGTGGTCGACGACCTCGTGCAGCCGAGTGGCGAACGCCCTACGCATCGGCTCGATCGCAGCGGCGGCGTATGACATGTCGTGGCCTCCGTGTGTTGCTACTATTGCTTACCCATATTACCCACAACACTAGCAATATGCAAGATGTATACGGGCGTGGGCGACGCGGCGGCGACGAACGCCCCTTGCGCGTCGGGGTACGACCAACGAGACTAGGCGACGAACAACGCCACGAACAACACCGACGACGGGGTTTCGCCCGGGCATGTGCGGAATCGTAGGAGTCACCGGAATCGATCACGCGGCCGAGCTCGCCTTCCTCGGCCTTTATGCTTTGCAGCATCGGGGGCAGGAAGCGGTCGGCATCTGCGCGGTGGACGGCGACCGGCTCGCGATCCACAAGGCGACGGGGCTGGTGTCGGACGCGTTCGACAACCGGCGGCTGGCGGAGCTGCCGGGTCGGACGGCGCTCGGCCACACGCGCTATTCGACGGCGGGCGGCCCCGGGCTGCACAACGCGCAGCCGTTCGCGGTGAGGTACCACCAGGGCGACCTCGCGCTGGTGCACAACGGCAACCTCACGAACGGGCTCGAGCTTCGGCAGGAGCTGGTCCGCGAGGGTGCGATCTTCCAATCTGCGATCGATTCGGAGGTGATCATCCACCTGATCGCGCGGTCGCGGCACGCGACGCCGGACGAGCAGGTGGCCGAGGCGCTGTCGAAGCTGGTCGGCGCGTTCTCGGTGCTGATCACGGTCGGCGAGACGCTGTACGCGGCGCGGGACCCGTGGGGGTTCCGGCCGCTGGTGATCGGTCGGAAGGGAGCGGGGTGGATCCTGGCGAGCGAGACGTGCGCGCTGGACCTGGTGGGCGGGGAGTACGTCCGTGACGTGGAGCCGGGCGAGCTTCTGAGGATCAATGCCGGCCGTCTGGAGACGCTGGGATCGATCGGCCAGAAGGAGCGTCCGGCGCCGTGCATCTTCGAGCTGGTCTACTTCGCGCGTCCGGACTCGCGCATCTGGACCGCGAGCGTGGACCGCGCGCGTCGCGCGTTCGGCCGCCAGCTCGCGCGCGAGACGCCGGTGGAGGCGGACTGCGTCTTCAGCGTGCCGGACTCGTCGAACTCGGCGGCGCTCGGCTTCTCGGAGGAGAGCGGGATCCCGTACGAGCTGGGGCTGATCCGCAACCACTACGTCGGCCGCACGTTCATCCACCCGACGCAGGCGGAGCGCGATTTCCGGGTGCGAATCAAGTTCAACCCGGTGCGCGAGGTGATCGAGGGGAAGCGGGTCGTCGTCGTGGACGACTCGCTGGTGCGCGGCACGACGAGCCGCGGCCTCGTCCAGCTGATCCGGGACGCGGGCGCGAAGGAGGTGCATTTCCGGATCGCAAGCCCGCCGGTGAAGTTCCCGTGCTTCTACGGGATCGACATGCCGACGCGGGAGGAGCTTGTCGGCGCGACGCACTCGGTCGAGGAGATCCGGCAGATGCTCGGCGTCGACTCCCTCGCCTACCTCTCGCTGGAGGGGATGATCGCGGCCGTGAAGGACCACGCGCCGTTCTGCACCGCGTGCTTCTCGGGGGACTACCCCGCCCCGCTGGTGGACGTCGAGCAGGGAGCCGTGGCGACGGCGCGGTGTGGGTGAGGGGTGGCATCGGACCTGTGGGAGAAGCGCGGAGCGCTGCAGGCTGGAATTGGCGGAGCCGCCGGCGGCTATTGCGGAAAGGCGGCGGTTGAGCGCATTGAGGAAGTGAGAGGAGTCCAAGCGGCTGAGGCGCATCGTCCATGCCGCCCTACTCCTTCCAGCGGCAGAAGGTCTCCCCCGAAGATTGCTCAATACATGACTCGTCGTGGATCAGATTTCAGAGAGAGGGGCAGTCGTCTTGTGCCCCCCTGGCTGGAGCAGATCCATGGGTTAGGTTGAGGTGCCAGAGGTGCGGCCTCCAGAGCCACACTCGATCGCTCCAGCCAGCCCTCCTCATGCCCGGCGTGGGTCCAGGGATCCGATTGAGGCGTCCAAAGGATGGCCTCCTACGTTACACTCGGCCGCGCCGGGCATATCTCTCGGCAGTGCGAATGTAATTCGCCGAACGAGTGGCGACGTCAGCCCACCTGCCCGTGACGTGACCCCGTTTTCTGTACCAGCCGTTATGGGAGTACGGGATGGGAAGTG
>CALBZE010000090.1 GCA_937889645.1 uncultured bacterium | reverse complement strand
TGGTGCCTCGCGCCGCTCGCCGGTGCGAGGCACCGGCAATTTTTTCTCTTGACGGAAGGCGGCTGGGGATATACAAACTAGTCCCCGACGAGCGCGGCGTGCCCGGTCAGGGAAGGAAGCTCGTCCGTCCGACTTTTCCTCTTGCTCGCTGTCGCAAGACCTGTCTCGTGAGGAGGCTTCATGACCGAATCCCGCCCGGTGCCGGCCGCCGCGCCGGTCTCGATCCCGTGCACGCCGCGCCTGCCCTGGCGAGTGCCCACCGTCACGGATCTCGCGCCGCTCTCCGCAATCACGCTCCAGTCGCCGATCGAGGGCGGCGAGGGTGGCTTCAGCTGGCTGGACCTCTCGAGTTCGACGAGCCGACTGGGCTGAGACACCTCCACCCGCACACGGAGACTCCCATGGCCGACAAGACCGTGGCCGACAAGACAAGCGTCGTATATCGCAACGTGCGGCCCGCCGGCATAGGCGTGTGCGCCGCGCTCGTGGTCTTCTTCGCCGGCTGCGGTGAGGAGCCGACGGTGCCGCTGGACGGCGGCGCCGAACCTGCGGCGCCGCAACCGGCGTTTGCGGTTCGAATCGACTGCGCGGTCGACATTGGCAAGGGCGGCGATCTGGAGTGCGAGCCGGCCGGCGGCATGAATGGCGAGTCGAGCGGTGGTCCGAGCTACAACCTGATCGTCGGCAGCCAGCACCGGTTCGTGCGCATGGCGAATGATACCCCGTCGATGGACGCGACGACGTGGAGTGCGAACGTGACGGTGCAGAACCTGACGCTCCAGCCGTTCGGCACACTGGACGGGACGACGGCCGAGGCGGCGGGGGTGCGGGTCTTCTTCGTGGACGAGCCGAACAACGGGGTCGAGGTGCTCAACCACGACGGCGAGGCCACCTTCACGGAGGCCGTGCCGCAGAAGTACTACGAGTATTCGGGCGCGCTGCTCGGCGGCGACGAGGTCCTTATGCCTGGCGAGACGAGCGGTGCGAAGACGTGGCAGTTCGCACTGAACGGAGCGACGAAGTTTCGCTTCAGCGTGCTCGTCTGGACGGAGGTGCCGGACCCGGACGCCTACAGCGTGCGCCTGACGCGGATCTCGGCGGGATATGGTCATACCTGCGGACATGACCTGGACGGCAAGCTCTACTGCTGGGGCGACAACCGCTACGGCCAGCTCGGCGACGGTACGAGAATCGACCGTCTGACGCCCGTGGCCGTGCAGGTGCCGACGGCGCACGCAACGCTCACGGTCTCGGCCGGCCATTATCACGCCTGCGGCCTGAGCGTGGCCGGGCCGGCGTATTGCTGGGGCAGCAATGTCTTCGGCCAGCACGGCGACGGGAGAACGATCAACAACGCCGTCCCCGTCTTCGTCGCGGGCACGTACTGAGTGCGGGCTGGCTGCTGGGTGTTCCCATAAAGGTTCGTTCCGAGATGCGGCGCTCGTTCCCCATCCGATCCGCCCTCGTCCTGCTGCTCGCGGCAGCGTGTGGTGGGTCGGGGGGTACGGAGCCGGGGCCACGCTCGGACGGCGGCTCGCTCGCGGCCATCGTCGCCGTGGGTCGGCTCGAGCGCGGCCTGCCGGTCGTGCTGCGTGCCGTCGCGTCGGAGGGCGATACGCTGCCGCCGGGGGCGGTTTCGTGGCGGGTGAGCCCGGCGGACGCCGGGACCCTGCGCGGGGACACGCTGCGCCTCCGGCGGGCCGGCCCCGTCCGGGTCACGGCGCTCCACGACGGCGACGAGTTGACGCGGACGCTCGACGTCGCCGTCCCGCCCACGATCCTCTTCGACATGGTCGTGGATGGCAATCGCGACATCTACCGCGCGGCGCTGGACGGCGGCGACCTCGTGCGGCTGACGACGCACGCGGCGGCCGATTCCGACCCGACCGTCGCGGGCGACGTCGTCGTCTTCGTGAGCGATCGCGACGGCAACGATGCGTTGTACAGGACGACGCTCGCGGGCGGCGGCGAGGTCCGTCTGACGAAGACGAGCAACCCCGAGAAGCACCCCACGCTTTCGCCCGACGGCACCCGGCTCGCGTTCGTGCGCGGTTTCGGCCTCACGCGGCTCTACGTCGCCGCCGCGGACGGGACCGGCGCGCAGCGGCCGGATCCGACCCACGGGCACGACGGCACGCTCGAGGTCTCGCCCGCGTGGAGCCCCGACGGCCAGACCCTCGCCTTCGTCTCGACTGCCGCGGGCAGCCCGGACATCTTCGTCTGGAACGGCGGCACGGCCACGCTGGTCGAGGGCGGCAGCGGCGGCGAGTTCGAGCCGGCCTGGAGCCCCGACGGCCGCTGGATCGCCTTCGCCTCGAACCGCGATGGCGACACCGAACTCTACCTGCTGCGCCTGAGCGACGGCTCCGTCACCCGCCTGACCGAGCGCGAGGGGAGCGACGGTCAGCCGGCATGGCTCCCGGATGGCCGGATCGTCTACGTCGCCTACACGGGCAGCACGCCGGCGCTGCGATGGCTCGACCCGGAGCGGCCGGGCGAGGTGCACGAGATCCCGCTGCCGGGGCCGGCGCGGAATCCCGCCGCCGTGCCGGATTGAACGGGGGGTCGGGGGCGGTGAGGAGGCGCCGACCCTCCGGAGTCCCGACCCCCGACTCCTGCGCCCTGAATCCCCAATCCTACCCCCAACGCGACCTCGCGACGGTCTCTGCCCGTTGCGCGGTGAGCGACGGGCGAATACGCCGGCCGAGTCCTCTCGAGGGTGCCCGGCGGTGCTTGGCGCCGCGCGGCACCCTCGAGATTGCGCCCGGCTCCTCCTTGACAGTAGGCGGGTCGGTGGTATACGATTCGCCCGCTATCGTCCGTTCCCTCCCGACCGGCCGTCAGGCGGGCCGCACGATATCGCTTCCTTCCATTCATTCACAACCTATCGCGCGAGGAGGCGTGATGAACGAGTCCCCGTTCACGGCGGCTGAGCCCGCCGGTCGTGTTCCCGTACTGCGGCGGTCGTGGCGTACACCGACGCTCGAAGAGCTGCCGACGCTCGAGAGGCTCACGCTCCAGTCGCCGATCGTGGGCGGCGAGGGTGGCTTCAGCTGGCTCGATCTGACGAACACCACCGGCCGACTCGGCTGAGGATTCCACCCGGACACGGAGATTTCGATGACGAACGAGAGTGCTACGATCCGGCCCACCGTTCTTCGGTGGGTTGGGGGTGCTGCATGCGTGCTCCTGGCCGCCGGCTGCGGCGAGGAGCCGACGCGTCCGCTGGACCATTCGGAGTTCGAGACGTCGCCTGCGGCGAGCTTCGCCGTTGCGCTCGACTGCACGGTCGACGTCACGAAGGGTGGTGAAATGCAGTGCGAGCCGGCCTCTGCCGGAGCGAGTGGCGGGCCGAGCTACAACCTGATCGTCGGCAGCCAGCACCGTTTCGTGCGGCTGGCGAATGCGGCGCCCACGGTGGACGGCGGCGTGTGGAGCGCGGACGTGACGGTGCAGAACCTGACGCTCCAGCCGATGGCGACGCAGGATGGGGAGACTGCCGAGGAGGAGGGGGTCCGGGTCTTCTTCGTGGATGAGCCGAACAACGGCGTCGAGGTGCTCAACCACGACGGGACGGCGACCTTCACGGGGTCGGAGGGGCAGAAGTACTACGAGTACGCGGGCGCGGCGTTCCTCGGCGGGGATGCGATCCTGAGGCAGGGCGATACGAGCGGCGCGAAGACGTGGCGGTTCCAGCTGAACGGCGCGGAGACGTTCCGCTTCAGTGTCCTGGTGTGGACCAAGGTGCCGGACCCGGAGGCGTATAGCGTCCACCTGACCCGAATTTCGGCGGGTGGCCTTCACACCTGCGGGGACGGCTCGGACGGCAAGGTCTACTGCTGGGGTTGGAATAACTATGGTCAGGTTGGCGACGGTACGACGACCGATCGTACGACCCCCGTGGCCGTGGAAGCGCCGGTGGGTGTGACGCTCTCGGGGGTCGTGGCCAGTAACTATCACACCTGCGCCGACGGCTCGGACGGCAAGGTCTATTGCTGGGGCCGAAATGAGAACGGTCGGCTCGGCGACGGCACAAACACCGACCACACGACGCCCACGGCCGTGCAGGCGCCGGCGGATGTGAGGCTCTCCGGCGTATCGAGCTATAATAGTCACGCCTGCGCGCATGGCTCGGATGACAAGCTCTACTGCTGGGGCTCCAACAGTAGTGGCCAGCTCGGCAACAACTCGACCACTGCCAGCAATGTCCCGGTAGCGGTGCATGCGCCCGATAGTGTGACGTTCACCCGCGTCTCTACGGGGGACAGATTCACCTGCGCCGACGGCTTGGACGGCAAGGTCTACTGCTGGGGCCGCAACGACTACGGCCAACTCGGCAACAACTCGACCACTGCCAGCAATGTCCCGGTAGCGGTGCATGCGCCCGATAGTGTGACGTTCACCCGCGTCTCTACGGGGGACAGATTCACCTGCGCCGACGGCTTGGACGGCAAGGTCTACTGCTGGGGCCGCAACGACTACGGCCAACTCGGCAACAACTCGACCACTGCCAGCAATGTCCCGGTAGCGGTGCATGCGCCCGATGGTGTGACGCTCTCGGGCGTCTCCGCCGGTGGCGGTTTCACGTGCGCCAACGGCTCGGACGGCAAGCTCTACTGTTGGGGCAATAACAGCTTCGGCAAACTCGGCAACGGCACGGCCGGAGAGCGCTTGACCCCCATGGCGGTGCAGGAGCCGGCCGGCGCTTCGTTCCTGGGAGTGAAGCTCGGCAGTGGTCACGCCTGTGCCCTGAGCGAGGCTGGCCCGGCCTACTGCTGGGGCAACGGCACCAACGGCCGGCTCGGCAACGGCCAGACGACCAATAGCAACGTCCCGGTCGTCGTCGCGGGCACGTACTGATCGAGAGTCGACCGGCGAGGCGTCTCCGGACGATCCCTCGCCCAGGCGAACGACATGCAGTTTGTATCCGGCCCGCCCTGGCACCGCTGATCGCGGCTGCCTGCGGCGGGCCGGACCCATGCGGTGGTGGAGGATGGGCCCCGGGCGATCGAGCGGTTGCGATCCCGGATGGCTTCTGCGGAGGTCCTTACTAGCCGCCTACGCGCTGCCACACATAGTTGCCGCCGTCGGCCATCAGGTTGTCGCGCAGTTGTAGTCGAGCCGCATTGCGACCCGTCCGTCCGCGCCGTCCGGCGCCGGATCGCGGCTGCCGCACGCGGCGGCCAGGATCGCGCACGCGGCGAGGGCGAGCGCCCGCGGCGTCCGTTCTTGCCGGGGGTGTGCCCGAGTTCGGGGGCCGGGCGGCGCCCCCGTCCCGCCGTGGAACGCGCGATCGACGTCGTCTATTCGACGACGGTGATCGTCGCGGTGGCGAGGGCGCCTTCGGCGAAGGCGACGATCGTCGCCTTGCCGGGCGCCAGCGCCGTCACCAGCCCGTTGGCATCCACCGTGGCGACCGCGGGGTCGTTGCTCAGCCAGACCACCGGGTCGGCGGATTCGTCGCCGTAGAGGTCGTAGGCCTCCGCCGTGAGCTGGAGCGTTTCGTCCACCTCGAGCTCGGCCGCGGTCTCGGAGAGCTCGACCGTGCCGACCCGCGCGACGCGGACGGGATTGTTCTGCATGGTGCCATGGTATTGTCCGGTGCTGGACGCCGCGACGCTGCCACCCGCCTCGTCGAAGGTGTAGCGGGCGGCCAGGAAGCCGGCTTTCGGGTGGCCGGCGAGGTCCGTTGCGCGCATCCAGTTCTGGATCGTCGTCTGGTCCAGCGCGGTGGTCCAGACTCGGACCTCGTCGATCTGCCCGCCGAAGGTGCGATCGTCGAGTTGGCCCGCTACGAACTCGCGGCCGATCAGGAACGGCATGCCGAACGCAATGCTGGCTACGAAGGGGCTCCCCTCCCCGACCAGCACGCCGTTCAGGTAGAGCGAGCCGCCTTGTAGTACGTTGCCGTTGATCACGAACGCCACATGGACCCAGCGGTCGACGGGGACCGGTCCCCTGAGGTCGCCCGTGTTGGCGCTGCTTTGCAGGTAGCCGTTGTTGACGACGACGGCGTATCCGCTCTGCGGATTGGAGTTCGCGGGGCGGCTCAGGAAGACGCGGTAGCCCTGCGACCCGTCCCAGCGGATCCACGCCTCAATGGTGAAGGCTTGGCCCGGGAAGATGAGGGGCGCTGGAGAGACGTCCACGTACGGTGCGGAGCTGGTCTGCGCTCCACTCAACGCGATCGCGTTGCCCCAGGCGGACGGCTCGAAGGCGGTGGCGATGGCGCGGGCGGAGAACGCTCCCCAGGTCGCGGTGATGATGGCGGCGCCTGCGGCGTTCGCGGTCAGACGACCCGAGGGGTCGACGGAGAGGACCTCCGGGTCCGAGCTGCTCCAGGAGACGTCCATGCCGTAGAACTCGTTCCCATCGGCATCGCGAAGGGTCGGAGTGAGCTGCGCCGAGCCGCCCACGGCGAGGTTCGCCACGCCCGGCGCGAGCGAGAGCGAGGTGAAGGTCGGGCAGTCGGTCAGTGTGGCCAGCGGCTCAATGCTCGTGCCGGCCACGCGCACGCCGCAGAGCCGGCGGGCTGCGCCGCCGTAGCTGCCCCCCTCGAGGATCGTGACCTGCGAGGCGCCGAGTGCGGCCGCCCGCGCAGCGAACGCGGCCTCCCCGGCCGCGTCCTGCTCCTCGAGCGACTGCGTGATGCGGGTCGTCGCATCGTCGACCGCCTGCACGACGAGGACGATCTGGAACGGGTCGGCGTCGGGTGTGGCCTGGAGCGGGACCTTGAAGGCGAAGGTGACCACGCCATCGAATTGGTCCTCGCCCGGGTCCGCCGGAAGCGAACGGGTGTTCGTAGTGCCGTCGGCGCGGCGCACGACGAAGCCGTAGGGGAAGGGCTGAAGCACGCCCGCATCCAGCGGCAGTTCGCCCCCCGAAACCTCCGATTCCGTGTAGAGCTGGAGCACGTCCGGCGTGACCGACGTGATGCCGCCGAGCCCGGTCTCCTGGGCGTGCCCGGCCGGCAGGATCTGCGTGGCGATGGCCGGATCGGCGTCGGTGCCGTCGAACCGGAGCAGCTTCGAGAACGGCGTGCCGTCGATCGTGCTCTCGGTCTCGACCGGGATGAAGGTCAGGTTGGTGCGCGCGTCGGCGTAAGGCGTACCGTCGGCGGCGGCGTTGCGGACGCGGAACGCGGCGAAGACGTACCGCACGCCGCCATCGCCGCGCGTGCCGTGGGTGAAGGAGCCGGTGCGGATCGGCTCGAGCTGGACGCCGCCGGCGAGGGAGTCGAGCGGGGCGGCGCTCGCACGGAACGTGAGAGCGCCGGGTGCGAACGCGGCGGACGCCGCGCCCACCGCGTGAGTCGCCGGCGCGCCGTCGCCGAGCGTCAGGGTGATCTGCATGAGCCCGAGCGCGCGCGGGGTGCCCGGCCGCTCCGTTTCGGGCTCCGGCTTCGCTGACGGCTGCAGCGGGGCGTCGCGGTCGCAGGCCAGGCCAAGGGCGACAACGAGGGCCGCCGGCCAGACCGCGCGCGCTCGCCGGCCGGAGGCGCCATGGCGAATCTTCATCATAAACCCCCAGAAGAACGAGGCATTGGGTTCGACTCGATTCGGGGTATGCCGGCGCGGCCGCGCGGCCGCATGCTTCGTCGGCCGGTTCATTGGACGTGGATCGTCGCGGTGGCGACCGTGCCCTCTACGAACGCGACGATCGTCGCCGTGCCGGGCGCGACCGCGGTCACGAGACCGGTCGCGTCCACCGTGGCGACCGCCGGGGCGCTGCTCAGCCAGACCACCGGGTCGGTCGGCGGGTCGCCGTGGATGTCGTAGGCCTCCGCCGTGAGCTGGAGCGTCTCGTCCACCGTGAGGTTGGCCGCGGTCTGGGAGAGTTTGAGGGTTCCGAGGCGCATGACCCGGGTGGGCGCATTCATCAGCGTGCCGTCGTGGCCGTTGCCGCTGCCGTCCAGCGCAACGACCCCGTCGGTCTCGTCCAGGGAGTAACGGGCGACCAGGCTGTCCGCTTTCGGGTGGCCGGTGAGGTCCGTCTGGCGCATCCAGTTCTGGATCGTCGTCTGGTCCAGCGCGGTGCTCCAGATCCGGACCTCGTCGACCTGCCCGCCGAAGGTGCGATCGTCGAATTGGCCGGCTACGAACTCGCGGCCGATCAGGAACGGCATGGAGTCCGTCCAGAAGTTGGGATCGGGAACGCGTGCCCCTTCGCCGACCAGCACACCGTTCAGGTAGAGCGCGCGCGCTCCGGTGACGGAGGCGGTCATGGCGACGTGCACCCAGCGGTCGACGGGGAGCGGCCCCCGGAGGTCGCCCACGCTGGCGTCGCTCTGGAGGTAGCCTTGGTTGACGACGATGGCGTATCCGGTCCCCGGGTTGGCGTTCGCGGGGCGGCTCAGGACGACCCGGTAGCCCAGCAACCCGTCCCAGCGGATCCACGCCTCAATGGTGAAGGGCATGAGCGGGTAGATGGCGGCCAGAGGACCGACCTCCACGTACGGAGCGGTGCTGGTCGGCGCGCCGCTCAACGCGATCGCGTTGCCCCAGGCCGACGGCTCGACGGCCGTGGCGACGGCGTGCCCGGAGAGCGCCCCCGAGGTCGCCGTGATGAGGACGACGCCTTCGGCGTGCGCGGTCAAGCGCCCCGAGGGGTCGACGGAGAGGACCTCCGGGTCCGAGCTGCTCCAGGAGACGTCCATGCCGTAGAACTCGTTCCCATCGGCATCGCGAAGGGTCGGAGTGAGCTGCGCCGAGCCGCCCACGGCGAGGTTCGCCACGCCCGGCGCGAGCGAGAGCGAGGTGAAGGTCGGGCAGTCGGTCAGTGTGGCCAGCGGCTCAATGCTCGTGCCGGCCACGCGCACGCCGCAGAGCCGGCGGGCTGCGCCGCCGTAGCTGCCCCCCTCGAGGATCGTGACCTGCGAGGCGCCGAGTGCGGCCGCCCGCGCAGCGAACGCGGCCTCCCCGGCCGCGTCCTGCTCCTCGAGCGACTGCGTGATGCGGGTCGTCGCATCGTCGACCGCCTGCACGACGAGGACGATCTGGAACGGGTCGGCGTCGGGTGTGGCCTGGAGCGGGACCTTGAAGGCGAAGGTGACCACGCCATCGAACTGGTCCTCGGCCGGGTCCTCCGGAAGCGAGCGGGTGTTGGTCGTCCCGTCCGCTCTCCGCACGACGAAGCCGTAGGGGAAGGGCTGCAGGACGTTCTCGCCGAGCGGCAGCTCGCTGCCCGAGATCTCGGCTTCCGTGTAGAGCTGGAGCACGTCGGGCGTGACCGACTTGATGCCGCCGAGCCCGTTGTCCCATACCATGCCCGTGGGCCGGATCTGCGTGGCGATGGCCGGATCGGCGTCGGTGCCGTCGAACCGGATCAGCTTCGAGAACGGCGTGCCGTCGATCGTACCCGCCACCTCGACGGGGATGAAGGTCAGGTTAATGCGCGCGTCGGCGTAGGGCGTGCCGTCGGCGGCGGCGTTGCGGACGCGGAAGGTGGCGTAGACGTAGCGCACGCCGCCGTTGCCGCGTTCGCCGTGGGTGAAGGAGCCGGTCCGCAGGGGCTCGAGCTGGACGCCGCCGGCGAGGGTGTCGAGCGGGGCGGCGCTCGCACGGAACGTGAGCGAGCCGGGCGCGAGCGCGGCCGAGGCTGCGGCCGTCGCGTGAGACGCCGCGCCCACCGCGTGAGTGGCCGGCGCGTCGTCGCCGAGCGTCAGGGTGATCGCCATGAGCCCGAGCGCGCGCGCCGTACCGGGATCATCCGCGGTTGACGGCGGCTCGGTGCCGGGCCGGGTCGGGGCGTCGGGCTCGCAGGCGAGAAAAACGAGCGCGGAAAGCGTGAGCGCCCGGGCCAGGGTGGCCCGGGCATTGGTCGCTCTGTCGTGGGTGACCACGGTGGCCCTCCTCGGTTTCGATTTCGCGACGACCCGGGCGTCAGCCCAGCCGTTCGGCGATGTCCGCGTCCAGGAGGAAACTCCCCGGTCCGATCGGAATCGATTGCTCGAGCGTGAGCGCCCGCCAGGCGCCCAGCCGCTGCAGGCGCGGCGGGATGTACGCACCAGCGGTCTGCTCCAGCCGCGCTGCGTGCGGGGCGACGGCCCCATTGAGCGCGGCCGTACGGCACGGCATCGTTCTTTCGCTCATCGTCGGTTCGCGTGTTGTGTTGTGGCGCCGGTGGGAGGCCGGATTGCGGCCTTGATCAAGGCAATCTAACGGTGGGCTATTCCCTTGTACAGAGACACCCACTTTTGCGCAGTTGGGAGACAGCCAGTTTTACGCACCCGGTGCTTCAGTTTTGTTGTGATTTCACCTCCTTCCCGGC
>CALBZE010000089.1 GCA_937889645.1 uncultured bacterium | reverse complement strand
AGCTCGTGCATGGCGTAGAGGATGCGCCGGTGCACGGGCTTGAGCCCGTCGCGCACGTCCGGCAGCGCCCGCTGCACGATCACGCTCATCGAGTAGTCGAGGAACGACTCGCGCATTTCGTCTTCGATCAGACGTGTCACGACTCGTTCGCGTCGCTGCGGCATCACCATCTTCGGCTCTTCTCCCGTGTGCTTCGTCGCGTAGGAATCGTCGGTGAAATCGGTCATATGGGGTACCCGTGGCCGGCGGATATGTTCGGGTTTCCTTCGGGTTTTCCGCAAGGGCGGCGCGTCGGGGACGCAAGGCGCGTGCGCCGGCCGGGTGCGGGATCAGGAGTCGGGTCGGGCGGCCTCGGAGCGGAGCAATTCGGCCAGGCGAGCGCGGAGGTGGTCGGGCGCGCAGGGCTGGCCCTGGGCCGCGCGGCGCAGCGCCTCCTGGAAGGCCTGGCAGTAGCAGAGCTGCGGGTAGCAGCGCTTGCAGATCTCGAAGTGTCTGCGGACCGCCTCGGCGGCCTCGGGCGTGAGCTCGCCGTCGAGGTACTCGTAGAGGCGGGCGACGGCTTCGCGGCAGGTGGTCCTATCCATGGTTCGCGCGCGGCTTGATGTAGCCCTGGTCGACGGCGTAGGCGTAGAGCTTCTCCTGGAGCTGCCTGCGTCCGCGGAAGAGTCGGCTCTTGACGGTGCCGACGGGGATGTCGAGCACCTCGGCGATCTCGGCGTAGGCGAGTCCCTCGAGGTCGCTGAGGACGACGACGTCGCGGAACTCCTGCGGCAGCTCGTCGATCGCGGCGAAGATGGACTCGTCGACGAGCTCGCGGAAGAAGGAGCCCTCGGGGTCGTCGGGCGCGGTCGCGGCGAAGAGGAGCCCTTCGGCGGGCGGGGCGCCCGCGGTGGCGGTCCGGCCGGCCGCCTGCTGGACGATCTCGTCGTGTCGCACGCTGCGTTCCCGCTGCCTGAGGAAGATGTTCCGGCAGATGGTAAAGAGCCAGCTCTTGGCGCGAGTTCCCGGCGTGTACTGCTCCCATGCGCGGTAGGCGCGCAGGAAGGTCTCCTGGACGAGGTCTTCCGCGTCCGGCTGGGACCCGGTGAGGCGCAGAGCGAAGCGGTAGACCGCGTCGAGGTGCGGCAGGGCTTCGGCTTCGAAGGAGGAATTCCGATCCATTCTGGGCGGGACGTTAGGGGGTGGGTGGGGGGAGGTCAAGGCGGGGCGCGGCGGCGGCGGGTCCGGCCGGTTCGGGGCCGAGGCGACGCGGGGCGTGAAGGCGCCGGTCGACGCGGCGCCGCGTCGTCGCCTCAATCCTCCCACTCCTCCAGGATCTCCTCGAACTCCGCGGCCATGCTCGGGTGGCCGTGCCGCGTGGCGGCCTCGATCCCCCTGCGGTAGGCGTCCTTTGCCTCCTCGTCTCGCCCGAGCTGGCGCAGCGCGTTGCCGAGTCGACCCCAGGCGTTTCCTTCGTCGTCGGTGAGGGAGAGGTAGGCCTGGAGCTCCGTGACGACCTGCTCCCATTCGCCGAACTTCTCGAGCTCGAGGGCGAGACCGAAGCGGAGGCGCGGGTCGTTCGGATTGCGCTCGATCATCTTGCGGAGCGCGTCGATGCGGTTGCTCACGTCTTCGTTCGAGTGCGGATTCAGTCCTCGTCGGCGCGGCGCAGATCGATCTGCATGAGGGGGTAGCCTGGCCGCATCCTGTCGCGGTGCTCCGGCCGGTGGAGCTCCATGACGAGCGCCGCGGTCAGGCGGCTGGCCCAGGCGCGCCGCTCGCGGGCCGGCACCAGGTAGCGGACGACGACGTCGACGTACGACTCGTTCGCCGCGAAGAAGATCCTGGGCTCGGCGGCGACATCGTAAACGAAGCCGACGTCGTCGAGCAAGTCGCGGTAGCGCTCTGCCGGGTCGGCCATGGCCGGGCCGACGACGCGCTTGGCGACGTCGCCGAAGACGCGGGCGACGTAGGCGAGGTCGCTGTCCTCCGCGACGCCGATCACGACCTCGTCCCAGACGAACGGCAGGTCGCGCGTGAAGTTGATGATGTTGGCGCGCAGGACCTCCGAGTTCGGGAACGTGATGAGCGCGCCCGTCGCCTCCTCACCCGAGATCGGCTTGTCGGGCCCGCCGATCTCCCAGACGGTCGTGGTGAGGAAGTCGATCTTGTAGACGTCGCCGTAGACGTCGCCCACCGCGATGCGGTCGCCGATGCGGTAGTAGGCCTTGAAGGAGTTCATGAGCCAGCCGGTGAAGCTCTCGATCGGCGTCTGGAGGGACCAGGAGAGGGCGAGGCCGACGAGGCCGGCGAGGCCGAGGAGCGCACGGGCGTCGCCGGCGAGGACGCTGAAGGCGATGCCGAGCGCGACGACCCAGATGACGATCCCCGCCAGCGCGCTCGCCGCCTCGCCCCTTTCCCAGCTCCCGAGCAGCCGGCGGATGAGAGGCCGCAGGACGTAGGTGAGGATGCCGGCGAGGACGAGGATCGCGAGCGCGACGCCGATGCGCGGGAGCAGGCCGTAGAAGCCCTCGGCGAACTCGCGGAGCACGTGTCGCGCCTCGCGGGCGGACTCTTCGGGGGTGGGGATTTCCTCGTCGGCGAGGCGACGTTGCTCGGGGCGGGCCGGAGCAGGGAGCTGCGGGGGAGGTTCCAGCTCCAGCGGCTCGGGCTCCTGCGGGACCTGCTCGCCGACCTGAGCGGCCGGTTCGCCCCAGAGGGCGAGGATCGCGCCGGCGAATGCGATGGCGAGGAGGAAGGCGTGGCGGGGACGACGCACGGGCCGAGCCCGGCGATGGGAGCCGGCGGGAGCGTCGACGGCGGAACGATCGGTCCGGGGGTCGGGGTTCGCGCTGTCAGCCATCGTCTTCCGGGTCGTCGGCTGGAATCGTGCCGTCGTCGCGACCCCCGGGCACATCGTGTGCGTCCGCAGCCCGGGGACGAGACGGAGGCGGTCGTGGACTACGTTCGCTGGTTCGAGGAGCTGGGTCGCGACGATGTCGCGGAGGTCGGCGGCAAGGGCGCGAACCTGGGGGAGATGACGCGCGCCGGGCTCCCGGTCCCGCCCGGTTTCGTGGTCACGGTCGCGGCGTTCCATCGGTTCCGTGAGGCGACGGGGCTGGACCGGGAGGTCGAGCGGCGGCTGGCCGACCTCGACGTCGACGACCCGGACGCGCTGGCCGCGGCGGCGGAGGCGCTGCAGGACGCTGTGCGACGCGGCGAGGTCCCGGACGAGGTGCGCGAAGAGATCGAGGCCGCGTACGGCGAACTCGGCGCGCGCGAGGGCGTGGACGACGTCGCCGTCGCCGTCCGCTCCTCGGCGACCGTCGAGGACACGGCGCAGTACTCGTTCGCCGGGATGTTCCAGAGCTTCCTGAATGTGCGGGGCACGGACGCGCTGGTCGAGCGGGTGCGCGACTGCTGGGCGTCGAGCTACGGCGCGCGGGTCCTCTTCTACCGGATCAAGCAGGGTCTGGGCGAGGAGGCGCCGGTCGCTGTCGTGGTGCAGAAGATGGTCGAAAGCGAGAAGGCGGGCGTGCTCTTCACGGTCGACCCGGCGACGGGCGACCGGAACCGGCTGGTCATCGAGGCCGCGTGGGGCCTGGGCGAGGTGGTGGTGGGCGGCGAGGTCAACCCGGACCGCTACGAGGTCGACAAGGAGACGATGGCGACGGTCCGCCTGATCGGGCACAAGGACGTGATGCTGGTGCGGGACGATGAGACGGGGGAGAACGTCCGGGTCGAGCTGCCGGAGGAGAAGGCGACGGCGCCGGTGCTGACCGCCGCGGAGGTGCGGGAGTTGGCGGAGCTGGGGAAGCGGGACGAGGCGCACTACGGCGCGCCGCAGGACGCCGAGTGGGCGATCGAGGACGGTCGGATCTACCTGGTCCAGACGCGTCCGGTCACGACGTTGCGGGAGCGGTCGGTGTCGCGGCCGACGGTGGAGGGGCAGGTCCTGCTGAGCGGACTGGGCGCGAGCCCGGGCGTCGCCTCGGGGATGGTGCGCGTGCTTGGATCGCCCAAGGAGGGCGGGAAGCTGCGGGACGGCGAGGTGCTGGTGACGTCGCGTACCGCGCCGGACTGGGTGCCGCTCATGCGGCGCGCGGCGGCGATCGTGACCGACTCGGGCGGGATGACGTCGCACGCGGCGATCGTGTCGCGGGAGCTGGGGATCCCGTGCATCGTCGGGACGCGCGAGGCGACGCGGGTGCTGGAGGACGGGATGGTGGTGACCGTCGATGCGCGGGCGGGGACGGTGGTGGCGGGGGAGGCGGGGCGTGGGGAGGGTGCGGCGGCCGTTGGGCAGGGGGCGGGTGGTGCGGCACCGACGGCCGGGGCCGAGGGAGCAGCGGGCGCGGCCGAGCGGGCGGCCGCCGGGGCGCCGCGGTGGGCGGGTGCGCCGAGTGCGCCGGGCGCGGTGCGGGGCGCACCCAGCGTCGTCTCGGCTCCACCCATCGTGACCGCGACGCGGCTGTACGTGAACCTGGCCGAGCCGGACCGGGCGGAGGAAGTGGCGGCGCTGCCGGTCGACGGCGTGGGGCTCGTGCGGGCGGAGTTCATGATCCTGTCGGCGTTGGAGGGTCGTCATCCGCGGCTGCTGCTGGAGCAGGGCAAAGGCGATGAATTCGTCGAACGGCTGGCGGCGGACCTGCGAGTGATCGCGCGGGCGTTCCACCCTCGGCCTGTGATCTACCGGACGACGGACTTCAAGACGAACGAGTTCCGGAACCTAGAGGGCGGCGAGCGGTTCGAGGCGGCGGAGGACAACCCGATGCTCGGGTATCGCGGGTGTTTCCGCTACATCCGCGAGCCGGACCTGTTCGCGCTGGAGCTGCGGGTGATCGAGGAGGTGCGGGCCGATTACGACAACCTTCACCTCATGATCCCGTTCGTGCGGACCGGGTGGGAGTTCCGGGAGTGTCGGCGGCTGATCGACGAGAGCGGGCTGGCGCGCGACCGTCGGCTGCAGCTCTGGGTCATGGCGGAGGTGCCGTCGATCGTCTCGTGGCTTGAGGAGTACGTGCGGCTGGGCGTGACGGGCGTCTCGATCGGGTCGAACGACCTGACACAACTCGTGCTCGGCGTCGACCGGGACAGCGAGGTCGTCGCGCCGGTCTACGACGAGCGCGACCGCGCGGTGCTGGAGGCGATCCACGCGATCATCCGGGAGTGCCAGCGGTTGGGGATCACGAGCTCGATCTGCGGGCAGGCGCCGTCGGTCTATCCCGACTACGCCGAGCGGCTGGTCGAGTGGGGGATCGACTCGATCTCGGTGAATCCGGACGCGGTGGAAGCGGCGCGGCGGCACATCGCGCGGGCGGAGCGGCGGGTGGTGGTCGAGGCGGCGCGGCGGGATTCGTGGCTGGCCCGCGAGTTGCCAGAGGTGGCAGACGTGGGAGCAGGGAGACCGATCGGGACGGGCGGCGACCGCCGCCCGTCGTCCGTTTCGACTGGATCCGTCGACGGCAGAGGTCCGATGGGCCGAGCGGTCGTCGACGGATCACCGGGGTGGGGCGCTTGAGCTCGTCGCATCGAATCCCGACGTACCGCGAGGTGATGGTGCCGCTCGACGGCTCGGCGTTCGCGGAGCAGGCGCTGCCGTACGCGGAGGCGGTCGCGCGGCGCACGGGCGCGCGGCTGGTCCTCGTCCGGGTGCACGAGCTTCTGCCGGAGGTGGATGGCATGGCGCTCGACCCGCAGTTGGACGAGGAGTTCCGGGAGCGGTCGCGCGAGTATCTCGGGCGGGTCGCGGACGTAGTCGCGTCGCGCGGCGAGGTCCGGGTCCACACGCGGCTGCTCGTCGGCCGCGCGGCGACGATGCTGGAACGGGCGGCGTGGGAGGGCGAGGTCGACATGGTCGTGATGAGCACGCACGGCCGGGGCGGCTTCGAGCGTGCGTGGCTCGGCAGCGTCGCCGACGAGGTCGTGCGTCGCCTCGAAGTGCCCGTGTTGCTGGTCCGGCCGCGGGACGGCGGCGACCCGTCGCGGCGGCCGAGCTTCGACCGGATCCTGGTCGCGCTCGACGGGTCGATCCTCTCGGAGCAGATCCTGCCGCACGCCGCCGCGCTCGGCGTGCCGGGGCGGACGCACTACACGCTGCTCCGCGTGGTGCCGCCGGAGCTCGTCGTGGGCGGCCACGTGTTCCGGTTGGACGAGGAGCGGGCGCGCGAGCTGGTGCAGAAGGCGGAAGCGTACCTCCACGGCGTGGCGCGGGCGCTCGGGCCCCGGGCAGCGGAGGTCCGCACGCTCGCGACCAAGCACGTCGCGCCAGCCGCGGCGATCCTGGACGCGGCCAGGGAGGACGACGCGGAGCTGATCGCGATGACGACCCACGGCTACGGCGGGCTCAAGCGGCTGCTCCTGGGGAGCACGGCGGACAAGGTCGTGCGAGCGGCGGAGACCCCGGTGCTGCTCTTCCGGCCGCGGGGCGGTTAGCCGGCGAGTTCCGCGCCGGGTGGCGAGCGATCCGGCACGAGGCGGCGAGCGATCTGGGGCCTGGTGGCGAGCGATCCGGCGCCGGTCGGCGATTGTCGGGGATCACCGCGAACCGTCGTCGCGGAGCCGTTCGGCGAGGCGCATGGCGTCGAACGGGGCGTGCCCCCGGGCGTCGTTGTCGAAGTAGACGTACACGTTCCGTCCCTTGCGACCCGGCGGCGGGTCGTCCGTGATGCGCCTGGCGTCGGCGGGCTCGCCACCGTCGCGCCAGGCGCGGATCCTCTCGGCCCACCAGTCGAGCTCCTCGGCGGTGTACCCGCTCGCGTAGAGCTCTTCGGCGCCGTGGAGGCGGATGTAGACGAAGTCGGCGGTGATCTCCTCCGCGAACGGGAAGCGGCCGGCCGTGTCTGCGATGACTAGGGCGGCGTGGTGTCGACGGAGGAGCCGGACGAAGTCGGCGTCGAGGAACGAGGGGTGACGCACCTCGAAGGCGTAGCGGATCCGGCGGTGCGACGAGGCGCGGGTCCAGCTCCGGCCGGCGAGCCGCTCGTCGTGGCGGCGGGCGAGCTTCGCGGCGTCCGTCGTGGTCCGGGGCAGGCGCTCGAGGAATCCGGCGATGCGGTCGGCGTCGAAGCGCAGCCCGGGCGGGAGCTGCCAGAGGATCGGCCCCAGCTTGTCGCCCAGACGCAACACGCCCGACGCGAAGAAGTTCGCGAGCGGTGTGTCCACGTCCTTCAGCTTCTTCATGTGCGAGATGAAGCGGCTCCCCTTGACCGCGAAGACGAAGCCGGCCGGCGTCTCGTCGTGCCATCGTTGGTAGCTGGTCGGGCGCTGCAGCGAGTAGAAGGAGCCGTTGATCTCGATGGAGTCCAGCTTGCGGCTCGCGTACTCGAGCTCCCGCCGGCGGGGCAGGTCCGACGGATAGAATTGCCCGCGCCACCCCGCGTAGCTCCACCCGGATATCCCGATGCGGACGTCCTTCACGCGGCGCACCGCTTGCATGGACCGTTCCCTGGCGGCCCCGGACGGGCCGCGCAGCCGCCACGGCCTGGCGCCCGTGGCGGCTGCCCGTTTCCGGGGCCGGATCGTGCCCCGGTCGAGCAGCGAAAACGGCCGCGGTCCACCGCGGAGCAGGAGCATTGGAGGTCGCAGTGCGGCAGTTCACCGGGGTGCTCGCAGCCGTCCTCCTGGGTTGCGCGAGCGCGATGCTGAACGCCCAGACGCCGGACGGCACTGGGAAAGCGCGGAGTCCCGCTTCGTCGGAGGCCGCGTACGTGCGGAGCGGTCCGATCGTGATCGCCCAGGAGGTCCTCGAGGGGTGGCGCTTCCTCTACTCGTTCATCACCGAAGTCGAGTTCGTGCTCTGCCTCGAGGGCGCGGAACGCGACGGCGTGATCGTCGTCGAAGGGTTCCGGCTCGCGCGGATGGAGAACACGAGCGCGACCAGCGTGCGCTACCACCCGTGCACGAGCGAAAAGTACATCGGCACTGCGCACAACCATCCGCCGACCGGGACCGGCGCGCCGCTGTGCTACCGTTCGCTCCCCGACCGCCGCAGCTTCGAGCAGGACGAGCGGGCGATCGTGGACATCATTTTGTGCGGGGAGGATCGGTTCATCTGGATCCTGAAGGACGGGACGGTCGGAGGGCCGGGGCACGACAGGTAGCGCGCCCTCGGCGCGCGGGGGCGGCCGGCCGTGGGCCGGCGGGGGTCGGCCGCCGCTTGCGCGGCG
>CALBZE010000088.1 GCA_937889645.1 uncultured bacterium | reverse complement strand
CCGAGGTGCTCGCGCCAGCCGTCGTTCGTGATCTCGCTGGCGACGGCGTCGCCGCGGGCGAGGGCGTCGGTGTGGCGGGTGAGGAGGCCGGCGCCGAGCGCGGCGAGGGGCGGGCCGGCGCGGAGCGGCGAGCGACGCGAGCGCCTCGTCCCCTCCGGCGGCGGGTCGACGGCCTCCTCGGGGTACGCGTTGGCGAAGGCGACGCTGCGCCCGGCGTGCTTGGCGTGGGCGAGGAGGCTCTCGTGCTCGACGAGCGGGCGCAGCGCGGTCGGGACCCACGGACCGTAGTGGCGGCCGAAGCGGGCCGCGGCGTTCACGCCGGTGAGGAGCGCGGTCTGCCCGGTCCCGCTCTGGGGGAGCCCGTCGACGCCGAGCGCGGCGTCGAGCCCGAGCAGCGTCGCCTCGCGGGTCGAGAGCCCCGCGACGTCGATCGTCGGGCGACGGCCGCCGAGGAGCGCCTCGAGCGTGGGCAGGCGCGCGGCGGCGAGCGCGTTGACCGCCGGGTCGGCCGGCCCGAGCCCGACGCCGTCCAGAAAGACGAAGAGGACGCGACGCACGGCGGACACTACCCTCCAGCCGTGCGAACGACGCGGCCCAGGACGCATGCGCGCGCCATTCTGCCTCCGCTACCCTCCGAGCGCGCGGGCGACGTCGTCCACGGCGACGCCGTCGACCTCGACCATCTTGTTGCGCCCCGTGTCGCCCGAGACGACGCGGACCGCTGACTTCGGCACGCCGAGCAGGCGGGCGAGGAAGCGCACGAGCTCCTCGTTCGCGGCGCCCTCGACGGGCGGCGCGGCGAGCCGGACCTTGAGCGCGCCGTCGTACTCGCCGGCCAGCTCGCTCCGCGACGCGCGCGGTTGCGCACGGACGGGGATGCGCACGGCGTCGCCTCGTTGTTCGAATCGGATCGCCATTCGGATACACTCCTCGGGCGGCGTCAGCCCGCAACTTGCAAACCTTCCCGAGAGGGGCGCGCCGGCGGGCCCTGCCGGGCCATGCATCGCCGCGCCGGCCACACCGGCCCGGCGGATGGACGGACCGGCGGAAAAATGCCCCGGGCGGTGGGCCGCCACAACCCGCCGCAACAAATGCCGGACCGGGGGCGCGGGCGCGCCCGGGCGGGGCAAGCGCGTCCGGAAGGAGCATGCGCGCCCGGGAGGAGCAGGCGCGCCCGGAAGGAGCAGGCGCGCCCGGGCGGGACAGGCGCGCCCGGGAGGAGCAGGCGCGCCCACGCACCGCACCGAAGGAGGCACCCTTGCCCCGACCGCTCGGCGAACAGGTCGTCGTGATCACCGGCGCGTCGTCCGGGATCGGGCGGTGCACGGCGCTGTACCTGGCCGCGCGCGGCGCGCGGGTCGTGCTCACGGCGCGGTCGGCCGAGGCGCTGGACGACGTCGCGCGCGAGATCCGCGACGCGGGCGGCGTCGCCCTCGTCGTCCCCGGCGACGTCCGCGGCGAGGAGGACATGGCGGCCGTGGCCGATGCGGCGGCCGATCGGTTCGGCCGGATCGACACCTGGGTCAACAACGCCGGTGTGTACTTCTACGGCGCCGTCGTCGACTTCACGCTCGACGACTTCCGCGCCGCGCTCGAGACCGACCTGATCGGCGTGATCAACGGGACGAGGCAGGCGCTGCGGCACATGCTCCCCGCCCACTCGGGCGTGATCGTGCAGATCTCGTCGATCCTGGCGCTGCGCGGCGCGCCGTACACGGCGCCGTACTCCGCGGCGAAGGCGGGGATCGACGGCTTCTGCGACGCGCTGCGCGCGGAGCTGCGGGGGAGCGGCGTCCACGTCGCGACGCTCTACGTCCCGAACGTCGACACGCCGATCTACCAGCACGCGCGCAGCCGGCTCGCGCGAAAGCCGGCTGCGGTCCCGCCGGTGCACGACCCGATCGTCGTCGCGCGGAAGATCGCACGGCTCGCCGTAGCGCCGCGGCCGCGGGCGTACATCGGCGCGTTCCGCGTGGCCTACGGCGGGCTGGGCCGCCTCTTCCCCCGCGCGACCGACTGGTTCCTGCACCACGCGGCGGGGATCATGGAGGGGCCCGACCCGGCGGGGCCGGACAACGTGGAGGCGCCGGTCGAGTCGCTCGAAGCGGCCGGTCGGACCGGCGTGGGCGAGGGCGGGGGCCGCGGGGCGGAGGGCGCGGGCCGTCCGCCCGCGACCGGCGCTTTCGGAGGCGCGGCGATCCGCGGCGGGTGGGGCGGCAAGGGGATCCGGGGGTTCACCCTCGGGACCGTCGCGCGGGCGCTGCCGTGGGAGACGGTCCTCGCCGCGGGGCTCGCGGGGTTCTGGGCGGGGCGGAAGTGGGGGAGGAGGGGGTAGAGGGGGCCTCGCTACGTCCAGGCCGCGCCTTGTTGGCCCACACTCTCCCTACCTTGATCGCATGCGCGAATCCTGTACAATATACCTGTACAACAAGGAACGGAGGCGACCCGTGGCAACGCTTCAGGTATCATACAGTTACGCTCGCGACAACCTCGCGGAGATCCTCGACACCGTCATCGATACGCAAGAGCCCGTCATCATCAAGCGGCGCGGCCGCGAGGACGTCGCAGTGCTGCCGGCGGCGGAGCTCGAGAGCCTGACCGAGACTGCGCATCTCCTGCGATCGCCCAAGAACGCGCAGCGGCTGCTCGCAGCGCTCCGGCGAGCTCTCGAGAACTCCCTCGAACCCATGACGATGGCGGAACTCAAGGAAGAGATCGGCCTTGAGTAGACACGGCCGTACGCGCGGGACGAGGAGACAGCGGGTTTCCGTCTTCCAGGACGAATTCCGGGAAGACCTCCGCCACTGGGTCGAAACGGACCGAAGGATCGCGCTACGCGTCCTCGACCTCGTGGAAGCCGTGATGCGCGATCCTTTCGCGGGGATCGGGAAGCCGGAACCACTGAAGCACCTGGGCGCGAACATCTGGTCGCGCAGGGTCAGCCAGGAGCATCGCCTGGTCTATCTGGTCCGCGACGATCGAATCGATTTCCTCATGTGTCGCTATCACTATTGAGACCGCCGCGGGGCGCGGGCGCGCCCCGGCGCCGGTGCCCCCAAAGCCCGCGGCGCCCGCGCGCCGAGAGGCGCGCCTCTCCCGCCGCACGCAGCGCGGCCGCTCCCGCCCGCAGGGGCCACCCGCGGCCGAAAGGCCGCCGCCTCCCGCCGGCCACAACGTGGCCGGCCGGCCCCCGCCGCGTGAAGCGCGGCCGGGCCCCGCGCGCCCAGCGGCGCGCCGCCCCCGCCGCGAAGCGGCCCTCACGGATACAACACCACCTTCGTGCACCCGTCCTGCTTCTCCGCGAACATCTCGTACGCCCGCGGCGCGTCGTCGAGCGACATGCGGTGGCTGATCACCCGGCTCGGGTCGACGCGGCCCTCCTGGATGTGCTCGAGGAGGCGCGGCATGTAGCGGTGCACGTTGCACTGGCCCATGCGCAGCGTGAGGTTCTTGTTCATCGCCGTGCCGATCGGGACCAGGTTCCACGGCGGGCCGTAGACGCCGACCACCGACACGTTCCCGCCCTTGCGCACGACGTCGATCGCCCAGCCGAGGACCGTCGCGGCGCCGGACTGCGCCATCACGGCGCGGCCGAGGAAGGTGTGCAGCGCCGAGCCGTCGGCCTCCAGCCCGACCGCGTCGATGCACACGTCCGGGCCGCCGCCGGTGATCTCCTTGAGGTAGGCGACGACGTCGTCGACCTCGCGCCAGTTCACCGTCTCGACGTTGTTGTACTGCCGCGCGAACGCGAGCCGGTAGTCGACGTGGTCGACGGCGATCACGCGCCCCGCGCCCATGAGCCACGCGGACTTCTGCGCAAAGAGCCCGACCGGGCCGCACCCGAAGACGACGACCGTCTCGCCCGGCTTGATCTCGCCCATCTCCGCGCCCTGGTAGCCGGTCGGGAAGACGTCGGCCAGGAAGACGGCCTGCTCGTCGGTGACGTCGTCGGGGATCTTCATCGGGCCGACGTCGGCGAACGGGACGCGCACGTACTCGGCCTGCCCGCCGTCGTATCCGCCGGTCGTGTGCGAGTAGCCGAAGACGCCGCACGCGAGCTCGCTGTTCGGGTTCGTGTGCTCGCATTGGGCGAAGAGGTCGCGCTGGCAGTAGTAGCAGCTGCCGCACGCGATCGGGAACGGCACGACAACGCGGTCGCCCTTCCGCAGGTTGCGCACGCTCGGGCCGACCTCCTCGACGATCCCGGTGAATTCGTGCCCGAAGGTGTGCCCGACGCGGGTGTCGGGGATCAGCCCGCGGTAGAGGTGCAGGTCCGAGCCGCAGACGGCCGCGACGGTCACGCGCAGAATGACGTCGTTCGGGTGCTCGATGTGCGGGTCGGGCTTCTCGACGACGCGCAGGTCCGACGGGCCACGGTACGATACTGCCTTCACGTGCGCCTCCACGCGGTGCTCGAGGGTTTGGGCGTGGGCGACGGGGTGTGGGCCGTCGCCGCGGGCTACGGTCGATCCAGCGGGCAAGATGCGTGCGATGGTGCGGCGCGGAGCGCCGCGGGGGCGGCCGCGCGGGGCGCGGCGGGGGCGGCCGGCTGGTGCCGGCGGGAGGCGGCCCCTTCGGGGCGGGGGACGGCCGCGCTTCGCGCGGGGGGTGGCGGCGGCTTCGCCGCCGCGGGGTGGCCGGGCCTTCGGCCGGCGGGGGTGGCGGCCTGCGGCCGCGGGTGGCCCCCTTCGGGGCGGATGGGGCCGCCTGCGGCGGCGGGGTGGGCCCTTTGGGGCGGGGCGGCGCCTTGCGGCGCGGGGTTGGCGGCTCGCTTCGCTCGCCGCGGGGGGCGCCTTCGAGGGCGGGGCGGTGGCTGGCATGCGCGTTGCCCGCCTGTGGCGATGGCGCTCGCGTCGCCCGGCGGAACCTACGACTTGCGCACTTTTCGGCTGGCGGTGCGGGCTCGGAGCGGAACGGACGGCGAGCAATAGTGAGATGAGACAGGCGATCGAGATCCGGCGCGGGCCGGCGGAGATGCCGTCGGCTATCGGCATCGACGAGTCGTTCGAGCGGCGACCCGGCGTGCCGATGGAGGCGGAGCCGCGCATCGACGCCGGCGCGCATTGGCGCACGCCGGAGCGGATGCCGGAGCGATGGCTGCGGCCGCGTCGCAAGGGGCTCAGGCGACTGACACCGGTGTACGGCACGGCGCAGCCGCCGCGAGGAGTGAGCGGGGTCCTGCGTCGGATCGCGTACAGGATCCCCGAGCACCGGGCGCGGCACTGGCTGCTGCTCCTCTTCGCGGACCGCGTGGACGTTCTCGAAGGACGGCTGGGCGAGGCGCTCGCGGGGCCGATCCGTCGCACGCCGCTCGCGCGGCTCGGCGGGCCGGTCGAGCGCAACCCGATGGGCGTGCTCGGGGTCTCGATGCTGGGCGCGCTCGGCGCGGCGCTGCTGGTGCGGCGGATCCTGGACTGAGCTCGTACGCCGGGGACCGCCGACCCGGTGATGCGGGCCGGCGGCCGCACTACGCCCGCGATTACGCAGGCCCGCTGACACTGCCCATTCACGGACCGGGCCGCAAAGAATCGGGGGCGGCGGGCCATCTGGCCCGCCGCCCCCAACCGCATGCGCGGCGTCCACACGCCGGACGCTCACACGCTTCCGCACGCCCGGCGCCCGGCGCTCAAGTACTTCGGGCGCCCGGCGTCCACACCCTTCCGGCGCCCGGCGTCCGGCACGCGCGGCCGGCCGGCCCGCGCGGCCAGCAGGCCGCGCGGGCCGCACCCGCCGCCCTCGCGCCTACTCCTCCTGCGCGGCGATCCGCCGCAGCTCCTCCGCCGCCTTCCTCTCGACCGGCGGCAGGTTGCGGTCGCGGAGCCGGCGGTTGAACGCCTCCAGGTCGCGCGAGAGCACCTTCTCCAGCTCCTGGAGCTGGACCGCGAGGCGCTGCGACAGCTCCTCGAAGACCGTGTACGACTGCGCGGTCGGGCGGCCGTCGCCGGTCTCCACGATGTTCATCAGCGCGGCGATCTTGTTGTTGAGCTTGATCGGGTAGTTGAGCGGGTCCTGGTTGCTGCGGTTCCGGACCTGGTAGATCTCCTCCTCGACCTTGCTCAGCGCGGCCTTGAGCTGCTCGCCGTTGCGGGTGATGTCCCGGTTGTTCGCCGCCTGGATCCGCTCGTCGATCTGCGACTTGAGGTCGCGGATCAGGATGACGGCCTCGTTGGCCTCGCTCGTCTTGTCGCGGATCTGCATCGCGAGCTCGAACTGCGCCTCGAGGTCCGCCTGCGTGATGTGCGGCGTGCGCGGGTCCTTGACGATGCGGAACGACTGGGTCTGCGTCGTGCCGTCGACGGTCAGCCGTACCGAATACTCGCCGGGCACGGCGCGCGGCCCGACGGTGCGCGCGGCCCAGAGGATCATCCCCGGGAACGTCGTCGCGCCGGGGTAGCGCGTGTCCCAGACGAAGCGCTGCAGCCCGGCGTCGGTCGAGACACGCATGGCGCCGCCGAACCCGCCGAAGCCGCCACCGCCGCCAGCCCCACCGCCTTGACCCTGTCCCGGCGCGGCCCGGACCCGCGTCGTGTCACGCTTGCCGGTGAAGGAGATGATCGAGTTCCCGTTCGCGTCGAAGAACTCGAGCGTCACCTCGTTCGCGGGCTCGGCCAGGTAGTAGTAGACGTTGACGCCGCGGTCGACCGAGCGGACGTAGTCCGCGGGCCGGTAGAGGTGTGCGCGCGCCGTCGTCACCTCGGGCGCGAGCTGGCGCAGCGGCGAGATGTCGTCGAGCACCCAGAACGACCGGCCGTGGCTCGCGATGACGAGGTCCTTCTCCTCGACCATCAGGTCGTGGACGGCGACGTCGGGCAGGTTGAGCGAGAGCGACTGCCAGTGGTCGCCGTCGTCGAAGGAGACGTAGACGCCGTGCTCGGTCCCGGCGTAGAGCAGCCCCTTGCGCTTCGGGTCCTCGCGGACCGCGTGCACGTAGTCGTACTCCGGGATCCCGTTCACGATCTTCGTCCACGTCTTCCCGAAGTCGTGCGTCCGCCAGATGTACGGCTTGCGGTCGTCGAGGCGGTAGCGCTTGACGGCCAGGTACGCCGTGCCGGGGTCGTGCGGCGACGCCTCGATCAGCGAGACGCGGCCGAACTCGGGCATGTCCTTCGGCGTGATGTTCTGCCACGTCTTCCCGCCGTCGCGCGTGACGTGGACGAGGCCATCGTCGGAGCCGACCCAGATGATGTTCGGGTCGTGGTGCGACGGCGCGACGGAGAAGATCGTCGCGTACGTCTCGACGCCGGTCTGATCCTTCGTGATCGGCCCGCCCGACGGCCCCATCGTCTTCGGGTCGTGACGGGTGAGGTCCGGGCTGATCCGCTCCCAGCTCTGCCCGCCGTTCGTCGTCTTCCAGAGATGCTGCGAGCTGGCGTACAGGACGTTCGGCTCCGTCTTCGAGAAGACGATCGGGTACGTCCACTGGAAGCGTTCCTTGATCTCGGCCGACGAGTGGCCCATCGGGTTCTCGGGCCAGATGTTGACGCTCCGGCGCTCGCCCGTGCGGCGGTTGAGCTTGGTCAGCTGCCCGCCGTAATTGCCGGAGTAGAAGAGGTCCAGGTCGTTCGGGTCCTGGGCGACGTAGCCGCTCTCGCCGCCGCCGACCACGTACCACTCGCTGCCGTTCCCGTCGCTCGGGACGCAGATCGTGCTGTTGTCCTGCTGCGCGCCGCAGACGTGGTAGGGGACGTGCTTGGTCGTGATGACGTGGTACATCTGGGCGGTCGGGAAGTCCTGGTCGGTCCAGCTCTGCCCGCCGTTGATCGAGACGTTCGCGCCGCCGTCGTTCGAGTTGATCATCCGCTGGTTGTCGTTGGCGGCGATCCAGAGGTCGTGGTTGTCGCTGTGCGGCACGCGGATCTGCGTCTCGAACGTCTTGCCGCCGTCATCGGAGCGGAAGAAGCCGACGTTCAGCACGTAGACGCGGTCCTTCTCCATCGGGTCCGCGTAGATGCGCGTGTAGTAGAAGGCGCGCTGGCGCAGCTTGCGCTCGTCGTTGGTGCGCTCCCACGTCTTGCCGCCGTCGTCGGAGCGGAAGACGCCGCCCTCCTCGGCCTCGATGATCGCGTAGACGCGGTTCGGGTCGACGGGCGAGACGGAGACGCCGACCTTCCCCCAGATCCCCTTCGGCAGCCCGGGGTTGTTGTTCAGCTTCGTCCACGTCTTGCCGCCGTCCGTGGTCTTCCACAGCCCGCCATCCTCGCCGCCGCTGTACATCCCCCATTCGGTGCGGTAGACCTGCCAGAAGCCGGCGTAGAGGACGTCGGGGTTCGTCGCATCCATGCTCAGGTCGACGGCGCCGGCGCGGTCGCTGACGTAGAGGACCTTCTCCCAGCTCTCGCCGCCGTTGGTCGTCTTGTAGACGCCGCGCTCGGTGTTCTTGCCGAACAGGTGGCCGAGGGCGGCGACGTAGACCTTGTCGCAATCGTTGGGGTGGATGCGGATCCTGCCGATCGCGCGGGTGTCCTCGAGCCCGAGGTGCTTCCAGGTGCGGCCGCCGTCGGTCGACTTGTAGACGCCGTCGCCCTCCATGACGTTCCCGCGCAGCTGGACCTCGCCCATGCCGATGTAGACGACGTCGGGGTTCGCCTCGCACACGGCGACGGCGCCGACAGAAGAGCTGCGGATCTGGCCGTCGGTGACCGGGCGCCAGGTCAGCCCGCCGTCGGTCGTCTTCCACAGCCCGCCGCCGGTCGCGCCGAAGTAGTACTCGTTCGGCCGGGCGACGCTGCCTGCCGCGGCGATCGAGCGACCGCCGCGGTTGGGGCCGATGTTGCGCCATCGGAGCCCGGAGAAGAGGTCCGCGTCGTAGCCGGCGCGCGACTCCTGCGCGATGGTCGTCGCGGGAACGGCGACGCCGAGGGCGAGGGTCGCGAGCAGCACGCGGCTGATCGAGAAGGTTCGCATGGATGTCCCTCTGGGGTGGAGTGAGTTGGAACTCTGCGCGGAACGCCTGGATCCGCGCGGCGCGGCGCCTCCGGCGCCGCGCCGTCTTTCGCCGGGGCCCGCCGGCCGGTCCGGCCGGCGGACCCCGGTCGGACTCAACGCAAACGGAGCTGCAGCCTCAGCGTGCGCCCGGGCTGCGGCAGACCGCACTGGTCGTAGATCGCCGCGTCGGCGACGTTGTCGAGCGCCGCGCGCACGAGGAACCGGCCGATGCCGCGCTCGAGCGCGACGTCGACGCGCGTGCTCGGGTCGAGCGCGATGTCGTCGCCGCCGGCCGGGTCTATGCACCACTGCTTCCCGACGTACGCCGTCGAGACCGTCGCGCTCGACTCGAGGAGGAGCGGCACCGTCCAATCCAGCTTCCCGGCGACCGACGGCTGGTACTCCGGCTTCCGCTCGCCGCCCGACGCCGTCGGGTCGAGCAGGCGCACGCGCTGGAGCGTGAGGTCGGCGCCGAGCATCGTCGGGCCGAGCCGCGCTCCGGCCAGTAGCTCGACGCCCGTGCTCCGCATCTCGTCCCGGTTCTCGCGGCGCTGCTTCCCCTGCTCGGTCGTGACGCGGACGATCACGTCCGACAACCGCTGGTGGAAGCCGACGGCCTGCAGCTCGACGCCGCCGAGCTTCGTCGTCACGCCCGCCTCGCCCGCCACCATCAGCGGCGGCCGGAGCGACGGGTTCGGCTCGAATCGACCGAGCGCGCCCGAGTACAGCTCCCGCAGCGACGGGAAGCGTACGCGCCGGCTCACGCCCGCGTGCAGCATCGTCGCGCCGTCGGCGACGATGGTGTTGATCCCCAGCCGCGCGCCCCAGGCGCCGAGTCGGCCGAGCGCCGGTCGGCCGCCGGTCTCGGGCGTGTCGCCGCCGTCGTAGGCGACGCCGGCGGTCAGATGCGTGTTCGAGAGGAGCCCGGCACCGCTCAGCCGCCACGCGACCTCGGTCCCGACGCTCCAGAGCCGCTGGCGGTAGTGGTCGGCCGCCCCGTCGTCGATGACTTCGTCGTGACGGACGTCGGCCAGGGTGACCGCCGTGCGCAGCTCGCCGCGCGCGCCGAGCGTGTGGTCGCCCAGGACGCGGAGCGTGAGGATGCGGTCGTCCGAGTCCTCGGTGCCGTCCAGCTCGTCGTATGCCGCCGAGGTGTAGCTGTCGATCTCGGTCCGCCCGACGTCGAAGCCGAAGCTCGCCTCGAGACCGCCAGCGCCGAACGGCGTGCGCCGCTCGCCCGTCCCCGCCGAGACCGCCGCGACGGTGCGCCACGCCAGCGGGTAGCGCCAGTAGCGCGGACTCGTGGTATGCAGCTCCGGCGCGACGCCGCGCTCGGCGCGGAACCCGGACGCGGACGTCGAGAACCACGCGCCGCCCGCGCTGGCATACTGCAGTGCCGCGAAGCCGTCGGCGTGCTCGAGGTCGGTGTTCAGGCGAAGCCCGTCGTTGTCGGCGAGGTCGGTCACGGCGTGGGGGAGTTCGAAGCCCGGCCGCTCGCGGAACCCGCCGCCGACGCGCGCGGTCCACGCGCCGCCTTCGGTCTCGAATCGATGCGCCGCGACGACGCCGAGCGTCGTCGCGCCCGTCTGGTCGATCCCGAGGCTCGCGCGGAACGGCGCGACCGCGGCCAGCGCCCCGCCCGGGCCACGCGCCACGCCGATCTCCAGCACGCCGCCCATCACGTTCGGGCCGTGCAGCACCGACGGCAGCCCGCGCAGCAGCGTCACGCTCTGCGCGGCCGTCATCGGGACCACCGACAGGTCGGTCCGGTGGTCCCACCCGAGCGTGAGCGGCACGCCGTCCATCAGGATCGCGATCTCCCGCGACTCCGCGCCCCGGTACGTCGGCTGCGCCTCGCCCCGCGAGTTCGCCCGGATCTGCAGCAGCGGCAGCGCGCGCGTCACGTCCTCGAGCGTCGGCGCCGCGGGGAGCCGCATCGAGTCGACGTGCACTTCGAGCGCGCTCACGCCGCCCGACGTCGCCGTCGGCCGTGCGGCGCGCACGACCAGCTCGTCGAGCACGTACGTCGTGTCCGGCCGCTCGCGCTCGGGCGGGGTCTGCGCGTGTAGCGGAACGGTGAAGCAAACGAGGGCGAGAGTCGCGGCGAACGAGCGCCGCCAGCGAGCAGGGACCGACGGAGATCCGGAGTCCGGCGCGGGATGCGAAACTCGATGAGCCATGAAACGACGCGACTGCCGGGCGGACCCCGCCGCCCCCTACCCTCCGAGGCAGTGCGATCCGACCCGTCGTTTGCGATGTTCGATGTTCAAGACGCGGCAGGGGCGAATTCCGTTGAGGACCGGCGCGTCGCCGTCCGCCGTCCGGGACGTCTCGGCGCCGGTCGCGGCGGGTGGTCGCCGCCGGATGCGCCCGCCCTGGGCTCACCCGCGCCGCGTCCGCCGCCGCAGGAAATCCCGCATCACGTACTGCCCGAGCGTCATCGTGGTCGTGAAGTACGCCCGGCCGCGCGTGAGCTCGCAGACCTTCGCGACGAACTGGACCAGCGCCGGGTCGCGCGCGAGCATGAAGGTGTTGATCATGATGTTCGACTTCCGGCACGCCGCCACCTCGCGGAACGTCTCGCGCAGCACCCGCGGGTCGAGCCCCATCGGGTTCTTGTAGACGCGACCGCCCGGGAGCGTGATCGCCGACGGCTTCCCGTCGGTGATCATGATGATCTGGCGCATGTCCTTCTTCTGCGCGAGGAGCAGCCGCCGCGCTAGCTTCAGCGCCTCGGCCGTGTTGGTGTGGTAAGGCCCGACCTGCGCGTCTGCGATGCGACGGAGCGGGATCTCCTGCGCGCGGTCGCCGAACGTGACGACGCGCAGCGTGTCGCCCGGGTACTGCGTCCGGATCAGGTGCGACAGCGCGAGCGCGACCTTCTTCGCCGGCGTGAAGCGATCCTCGCCGTAGAGGATCATCGAGTGCGAGATGTCGAGGAGGAGCACCGTCGCGCACGAGCTGCGGTACTCCGCCTGGTGGACCATGAGGTCGCCGTAGTCCAGGTCGAGCGGGACCTTCACGCCGCGGCGCAGCGCGTTCGTGAGCGTGGCGGGGATGTCGAGGTTCAGCGAATCGCCGAACTCGTAGGGACGCGACGCGGCCTCGGCCTCCACGCCCGTCGCGAGGTGCGGCGTGTCGTGGCTGCCGTAGCTGGACTTCCCGAGCGCCGCGAGCAGGTGCTTGAGGGTGCGGTAGCCGAGGAAGTCGATCCCTTTGTCGGTCAGCCGGAAATCGACCTGCCGCGCCGCTTCCTTCCCCTCGTCGATGTGCCCCGCGCCCGGGACCGCCTGGTGCGACGCGGGGAACTGCGGCGGCTGCGTGAGGTCGATGTACCCCTCCTCGACCAGGCGACGCACGATGTCGTCGAGCATCTCGGCGATCTTCTCGCGCAGCGCCTCGTCGCCCGGCCCCTCGCCGCGCAGCTCCTCGAGCATCTCGGGCGTGAGCTGCCCGCTCTCGATGAGCGCCCGCAGGATCGCCTCGCGGAGCGCGTCCAGCGACCGGTCCCCGTCCGACGGGTCGGTCCACGCCCACCACGGCTGGTCCTCCGGCCGCCCCGCGAACCCGGCCTGGAGCAGGAAGTCCGCCAGCCGATCCAGCAGCTCCTGGAGGTTCAGCGCATCCAGCAGCCCGCCGCGGTACTTGGTGTAGGTGGTGACGCGCATGGGGTACCTGCCGGTGTGGGAGCGGGACGATTGGGTGCGATGGTTGTGGGGCTCGGGGTTCAGGGCCTAGGGCTTAGGGCTCAGGGCCTAGGGCTCAGGGTTCGGGGTCTGTCCGGCGCGCTTCGTTCGCCCGACGCATTTCGTTCGCCCGGCGCTCTGCGATCGCCCGCCACCCTTCGTTCGCCTGGCGCGCTATGCGTCGCACCCGATCCCTAGTGTGCCTCGAACGGGGCGCGGGCGCAAGGACGTGCGGCGACGACTTCCGAGCCCCGAGCCCTGAGCCCCGAGCCCTGAGCCCTAAGCCCTGAGCCCTGAGCCCCTACATGCCGCGGCCGCCGGGCCGATCCGACCAACCACCCCGCCTTGACACCTCCGCCCGCGCCGGTCTATGCATCACGCTCTATGCCGATGTCGAAAGCCGTGATCCTCGCCGCCGGCCGCGGGACGCGGATGCAACGGGAGCGCCCGGGCGTCGCGATCGACGGCGCGCAACGCCGGCTGGCGGACCGGGGCCTCAAGGGCCTCATCCCGTTCCACGGCCACCCGTTTCTCGCCTACACGATCAGCGCGCTGGCCGACGCCGGGTACGGCGACGTCTGCCTCGTCGTGCGGCCCGGCCCCGACCCGATCCGCGACTACTTCGCCGCCATCGAGACGCGGCGTGTGCGCCTCTCGTTCGCGGTCCAGTCCGAGCCGCTCGGCTCCGCGCACGCGCTCCTCGCCGCCGAAGACTTCGCCACCGGGGAGCCGTTCCTGGTCATCAACTCCGACAACGACTACCCGCCCGCCGCGCTCGCCGCGCTCCGCGACCTCGACGGCCCGGGGCTCGCGGGATTCGACCCGGACGCGCTGGTCTCTCAGGGCAACATCCCGGCCGACCGGATCGCCGCGTACGCGCTCGTCACCGCGGACGACGACGGATTCCTGACCGGAATCGTCGAGAAGCCCGACCCCGAGACGCGTCGCCGACTCGAGGGGCGCTGCCTCGTCAGCATGACGTGCTGGCGCTTCGGCCCGGCGATCTTCGACGCGTGCCGCGCGATCTCGCCATCGCCGCGCGGCGAATACGAGTTGCCCGACGCCGTCGCCTACGCGATGCACTCGCTCGGCGAACGGCTCCGCGTCGTCCCCGTCGCCGGGCCGGTCCTCGACCTCTCGAACCGGGGCGACATCCCGACCGTGGCCGCGTTCCTGGAGGGCCGGAGCGTATGCTTGTAGGCGACGTCGCGCACCCGCCGGCCGACCGCCCCGCATCGGACGCGGCGCCCGCACCGCACCTCATGGACGACGTCGCTCGCCCCCTCGCCGAGCTGCTCGATCCCGAGCGCACCACCGCGCGGCTCGCCGACGTCGGCCACTCCGCCGAGACCGCTGCCGCGTTCGCGTCGCTCATCGCCCTCGCCGCCCGCGCTCTGCGCGACGACGGCGTCCCCGCCGACCGGCCGGTCCACGCCTTCGTCGCCCCCGGCCGGATCGAGGTCCTCGGCAAGCACACCGACTACGCCGGCGGCCGCAGCCTCCTCGCGGCGATCGAGCGCGGCATCTGCGTCGTCGCCGCCGCGCGCACGGACGACCGCGTCATCGTGATCGACGCGATGGACCGCGACCGCGCGGAGTTCGTCCTCTCGCCCGACCTCGAGCCCCGCGCCGGGAGCTGGGCCAATTACCCGATGACCGTCGCCCGACGGATCGCGCGCAACTTCCCCGAGGCGACGACCGGCGCCGACATCGCCTTCGCGAGCAACCTCGTGCGCGCGTCCGGGATGAGCAGCTCCGCCGCGCTCGTGACCGCCGTCTTCCTCGCCCTCGCCGCCGTGAACCGCCTCGGGGCGACGGAGCGCTACCGCGCCGCGATCCGCTCGCCCGAGGAGCTCGCCGAGTACATCTCCGCCGTCGAGAACGGCGGCGGCCACCCCGGCCTCCCCGGCGACCGCGGCGTCGGGACCGACGGCGGGAGCGAGGACCACACGGCGATCCTCTGCTGCCGGCCCGGGCATCTCGCCCAGGCGTCGTTCCGGCCTGTGCGGCTCGAGCGCTCGGTCGCGCTCCCGGGCGGCCTCACCTTCATCGTCGCCTTCTGCAGCGTGCACGCCGAGAAGACCGGGGCGGCGATGGCGCGATACAACCGCGCGGCCGAGCTCACGCGCATCGCGACGGAGATCTGGCGCGCCGGCACCGGCCGCCACGACCCGCACCTCGCCGCGGCGCTCGAGTCCGGGACTGGCGGCGCGCTCGAGCCCGCACCCGGCCCCGGACCCGAATCCGGGCCCAACGCCGTGTCCGGCGCCGCACCCGACGCGCTCGACCGCCTCCGCGCCCTCCTCGAGCGCGCGACGCACCCCCGCGCGACCGCCGCCGAGCTGATCGCCCGCGTCGAGCAGTTCGCGGAGGAGAGCCGGCTCCTCATCCCCGCCGCGGCCGACGCCCTCTCCCGCGGCGACGTCGCCGCCTTCGGCGACCTGGTCGACCGCTCCCAGCACCTCGCCGAGACGCGGCTCGGGAACCAGATCGAGGAGACGATCATCCTGGCCCGCGCCGCCCGCGAGCTCGGCGCGGCCGCGGCATCGGCGTTCGGCGCGGGGTTCGGCGGGAGCGTGTGGGCGCTGGTCGAAGGCGGCGCCGCCCCCGAGTTCATCGAGCGCTGGCGGGCGCGCTACCTCGAGCGGTTCCCGGAGCACGCGGAGGGGTTCGTCGCGTTCGCGACGCGGCCGGCGCCGGCGGCGGTGCGGGTGGGGTGACCGGCGCCGGCATTCAGAGCGGCACGGCTGCGGCGGCCTGCCCAACCGGCGCGGTTGTTGCTCGACCGCACCGGGCTCGGCACCGGTGGAGACCGCCCCCGGCGGTAGGGTCCGCCCCGGCCGGCGCGATCCGCACCGGCTCGGCGAACGCGAGCGTGCGACGACCATGATTCTGCCGGAAGGCCTCGAGGCGATGCTCGGCGGGCCGGGACGGATGCGCTTCATCCTCCAGCCCCTGATCGCCATTCTCCTGGGAATCCGCGACGGCCGAAGGGATGCCCGCGCGGGGCGTCCCCCTTACGTCTTCGCGGTCCTCGCCGTCCGCGAGCTGCGGCGGGAAGCGGCGGCGAGCGGCCTCCAATCCATCACCAAGCCGCTCGTCGTCGCGATCCTCGCCGACATGGTCGTGCAGTACCTCATCTTCCGGTCCGTCCACCTGTGGTCCGCGATCGTGGTCGGCGCCGTGCTCGTCGCGCTCCCCTACATGGTCGCGCGGGCCGTCACGAACCGGATCGTGCGACGGCGAGGATACGGTCGCGGCGCGGAGACGTGAGGACGGCAGGCGTGCGCGGGCGTGGGAGCGTGGGGACGGCCGCGTCGCTGGAATCCCATCGTCGCCGGAGTTCCATCGTCGCCGGCCGTCCCTCACCACCCACGCGGGCGGACCGCCTCGATCGAGCTCCGCGGCGCCATCCACTTCGGTCCCTCACCGCCCACGCGGGCGGACCGGCGGGCGTCCCGGGCGCCAGGCGGCGTACGTGACGCTGGCGACGAAGATCCGCCCCTGAGGACGCGACCGGACCCCGAAATCCCATTCGGCGCGCAGGTCGACGCGCATGCGGAGCGCCGGGATCAGGATGTCGACTTCCGGCCCGAGGCCGAACACGCGGTCCCGCGCGCCCCGCAGCACCGGCGGCACATCGGCGCCGCGGTCGTCGGTGACCTGCCAGAGCGCGAACCCCGCCAACCCCGCGTCGAGCCAGTCGACGACGCGCATCCCGGCGCCGCCCTGGATCTGGAACGTGTTGCCCCTCTGAATGTCGATCCCGCGCTTGGGACGGTTGAGGTCGTAGCTCAGCAGCACGGAGGCGCGCATCCGGCGCTCGAGGTCTCCACGGACGGCGACGCCGAGCGAGAACTGGTGCGCCCAGAAGCCGCGCCCGATCCCGCCGCCGCCCCTCGGCTCGAATCGACCGGTCGGTGCATAGAACGCGTACGACACGCCGATGTCCGCGTGCGGCGTCCTCCAACCCACCCGCAGCGGCTGCACGAAAGCGTCGCCGAAGCCCGCGCGGTCGACCGACACTCTCGGGTCGTCGGCGTTCAGGGAGATCCGGGCCAGCGGGACGCCGAACGCCCAGCCCAGGTACGGCGCACCCCGCGGCTTGAGGGTGAGGGCGACGCCGAACACGCCGGCGATGACGTCGATGTCGAGCCCCTCGATCGGGACGAGGCGGCCATCTCGATCCCGGAGCCGGCTCGCGTCGAATCGGATGATCCGGCCGGCTAAGTAGAGCCCGGGCTCCTGCTGCACGCCGGCGTCGATCCCGACCGCCCCCAGCACCTTGTGGCCGAGGTCCTGAGCCCGGGCGTCCCGACCGGCGAGGAGCCCGAGGCCGATCAGGATGACGGCGACGAGCGTCGCCCCGGGCGACGGCGAGCGGCGGCGACGCCGGCGGCGGCGACATAGGATCCGAACGGGCATGCGCGGCTCCGGTTCACGGTGCGACCGGCGCGCGGCTGCAAGAATCACGCGCCCCGCCGCAGGAACGGCGCGCCCGGCCGCGAGCGCCGCAGGCTCGCGCGGGGTAACGACGCGGCCGGTTTCGGGCACCGCGCGCTCGCGCGCGGTAACGACGCACCCGGCGGTCAGGAGCCCGCTCCCAGTCGACCCGAGCGCCCGCGCACACGCCTTGCGGCGTCGTCTGCGACCTCGCTCACCCAACGGGAGGAGTCCCCGTGCCCATCACCCTCCGCGCCCTGCTCGTCGTCGCGATGTCGATCGCCGCGGCCCTCGGCATCCGCGCCGTCCTCCGCCGCTTCCTCCGGCCCGACCAGGTCGACGCCGCCCAGGGGACCGCCGGCCCCGTCATGGAGGCGACAGCGGCGCTCTACGGCGTCCTGGCGGCGTTCATCCTCGCCGGCGCATGGCAGCGCTTCGACGACACGCGCGGAACGCTGACCATCGAGGCCAACGCGTACTCCAACCTGAGACAGATCTCGTCGATCCTCCCACCGCCGATCGCCGCCGAATTCGGCGCGGCAATCGACGCTTACCCTGCGAGCGCCCGGGCGGAACTCGGCCTCCCGGCCCCGGAACGGTCCGATGTCGCCGCCGGCGACGACGCCGAAGAAATCATCGGCCGCCTCTGGTCCATCCTCGCCCGCTTCGAGCCGGCGACGGCGGGGCAGTCCGAATTGCAGACTCGCGCGTTCGATGCGGTGCAACAACTAGGCGACGCGCGGCGCGCCCGGCTCCTCGCGGTCCGGCGCACGCCCCCGCCGATCCTCTGGGTGATCCTGGTCGGCGGCGCGGCCGCCGTCCTCGCCCTGGCGACGATCTCGAGCAGCGGCGGCCGGATCCCCGGGGTCTACCTCGCCCTCCTCACCGCCGTCGTCTCACTCACCCTCTACTCGATCTACGTCCTCGCCTATCCCCTGCGCAGCGGACTCCTGGCCGAGACGTCGCACCACAGCGAGTCCCCACTCTCGCGCCCTTGACGCCGACCGCGCCGGCCCGTCCCTTGGGATCGACGATCGCCCGCGCGGCGTAGAACCACTGTGCGCGCCGCCCCGACGTCGCCCTCGAACGCCGGAATCGAAGTTGCCCGCGAACATGGCTTCCGCATTCGCCGATACGCTGCGCCGTCGCATCCTCGAGTTCTACGATGCCCGCGCCCGCGACCTGCCGTGGCGTCGCGAAGCCGACCCCTACCGCGTCTGGGTCTCGGAGATGATGCTCCAGCAGACGCGCGTCGAGGCCGTGATCCCGTACTACGAGCGCTGGATGCGACGCTTCCCCACGCTCGACGACCTCGCCGACGCCGACGTCGACGACGTCCTCCGCGAGTGGCAAGGGCTCGGCTACTACGCCCGCGCCCGCAACCTGCACCGCGCCGCGCGACTCGTCCGCGAGCGCCACGACGGCCGCATCCCCGCCGACCCCGAGACGCTCCGGCAGCTCCCCGGCATCGGCGACTACACCGCCGGCGCGATCGCCAGCATCGCCTACGGCGTCCCCACCCCCGCGATCGACGGCAACGTCCGCCGCGTCTTCAGCCGTCTCCTCGACGACCCCGACCCCGCGCCCGCCGAGCTGCGCCGCACCGTCGCCGCGCTCGTCCCGGAGGACCGCCCCGGCGACTTCAACCAAGCGCTCATGGAGTTCGGCGCGACCGTGTGTACCCCCCGCTCCCCCGCCTGCGACCGCTGCCCCGTCCAGACTTTGTGCCGGGCGTACGCGAACGGGACCGTCGCCGAACGCCCGCGCCCGAAACCGAAGAAGGCCCTGCCCGAGGACGACGTCGCCACCGCCGTCCTCGTCGCCCCGTCCGGGCGCTTCCTCCTGACCCGGCGACCGGAGGCTGGATTGCTGGGAGGGATGTGGGAGTTCCCGGGCACGACGGTTCGGCCGGGAGAGAGGATCGCGGACGCCGCGCGCCGGGCTGCGATCGAGGCGCTCGGGGACACCACGGGCACGCACGCCGCCGTCGCGGCCGTCGCCCCGGTCCCGCTCGGCGCCGTCGTCCACACGTTCTCGCACCGTCGCACGACCTACCACGCGTTCCGCCTCGAACTGGACAACGAGCCGGCGAATCACGACGCGGCCGCCTCGAGCGCAGGCCGCGCATGGGTCGCGCCCGGCGACATTACGGGCTACGCCCTACCCGCCGCCCAGCTCCGCATCCTCGCCATGGCCCGTGAGGACGGAGGCAGCGGGCGCTACGACACCGGCGCGTGAGGCGCGCTCCGGGCGCGGCACGGGTGGCCCCAGCGACGCGGGCCCGGGGGGACGGCCGGTCCGGCGGGCGCGCGGGCGTACCCGAGTGCACAACCGGCGGTGAACGAATGTTTGTTGTGCGGTCGGGTGCATATAGGCGACCCAATCGCACGATTATTTCGCGCGGTGAAGTTGTCCCGGTTCAGTGGACAGTGTGACGTTTGCGGCTCATGCCGCTGTG
>CALBZE010000087.1 GCA_937889645.1 uncultured bacterium | reverse complement strand
GCGACGCGTCGCGCACCCGGCCGCCTCTCCCGTCGCCGTCTTCCGTCGTTGGTCCTCAGGACTCCTTCGCCTCCCCCGTGGTCGCGACGGGGGCGTCCTGCGGCTCATCGGCCGACGGCCGGATCGCGAGCCCGACGCGCTCGACGCGGCCGCCCTCGATCCCGCGCACGCGGAGCATGATGTCGCCGATCGTGATCCCCGCGCCCGGCGCTAGCCTTTCGCCAAGTCGCTCGCGCAGGAGCTGGTCGAGGGTCTGGTCGTCGGAGGGCGCGTCGACCTCGAGGCCATAGAAGTTCTTGAGGTCGCCGACCGTCGTGTCGCCGGTCAGCGGGAACTCGACGTGCGTCGGGAACGCGCCCCGCGCCGGCGTACCGCGCGCGAAGATCAGGTCGACCAGCGGCCGGACGTGTTGCTGCAGTACCAGGAACACGTGGTCGCCCGCCTCGATCCGCGTGCTCCCGCGCGGCGGGATGATCCGCTGCCCACGCACGACCATCGCCACCACCGCCTCCTCCGGCAGCGCCAGGTCGCGGATCGGCTGCCCGACCGCTTGCGAGTCGGAGGTGACCGTGTACTCGACGATGTCGCCCTCGACGTCCTTGAGCGACGTGATCTCGAGCGAGACCGGCGCCTCCGGCTTCGGCGGGATCTGGAGCCCGAGCAGCCGCGCGGCCGGCGGCAGCGTCCACCCCTGCAGCACCGCCGAGACCAGCACGACGAAGAAGACCATGTCGAAGATCGTCTCGCCGCCTTCCAGCCCCAGCAGCAGCGGGAACGTCGCGAGCACGACCGGGACCGCGCCCTTCAGCCCGACCCACGAGACGAGGTAGAACTCCTTCAGCGAGAAGCCGAACCACGGAAGGATCAACCCCACCGCGACCGGGCGCGCCACGAAGATCAGCACCGCCGCCACGAGCAGCCCCTCGTGCGCGACGTCCATGAGCCGGCTCGGGAACGCGAGCAGACCGAGCAGCACGAACATCGCGATCTGGCTCAGCCACGCGGCCCCGTCGTGGAAGCGCAGGATCCCGGTCTTGAAGACGATCCGGCTGTTGCCGATCACGATCCCCGTCAGGTACACGGCCAGGAAGCCGCTCCCGCCCAGATTCGCGGCGACGCCGAACGAGAGGAGCCCCGCGGCCGTCACCAGCACCGGGTACAGCCCCGCGGCGTCCAGGTTCACCCGGTTGATCGCCCAGACCGCCGCGTACCCGACCGCGACGCCGACGAGCGCGCCCACGCTCATCTGCAGCACGAAGAGCTTGATGAGACTGGGGCCGAGTTCGATCTCGCCCAGGAGGACCTGCAGCAGCCCGACCGTCAGGAAGATCGCCATCGGGTCGTTCGACGCGCTCTCGACCTCGAGCAGCGCCGCGAGCCGCTCTCTGAGATTTACCCCTTTGGACCGCAGGATCGCGAAGACCGCCGCCGCGTCCGTCGACCCGACGATGCTCCCGAGCAGCAGCCCGAGCAGAATCGGAACTCCGGTGATCCAGCTGGCCGCCAGCCCCGTTATCCCCGCCGTGACGAAGACGCCGAGCGTCGCGAGCAGGACCGCGGGCGCCAGCACCATCCGGAACGCTTCGAGCGTCGTCCGCAGCCCGCCGTCGAAGAGGATCAGCGCCAGAGCGACCGAACCGATCCCGTGCGCCAGCCGATAGTTCTCGAACTCGATCCCGCCGACCCCCTCCGACCCGGCCAGCATCCCGACGCCGAGGAAGAGGACCAGCACCGGGAGCCCCAGCCGCGACGAGAACTTGCTCGAGGCGATCCCGACCAGGATCAGAATGGCGACGATGAGAATGATTCGGTCGACTACGAACATTCGGTTTCTCTGGTGATCAAGTGATCGCGTTGGATGGGCGAGTTCACGAAAAATCGTGGGCGACGCACGCCTTCGCAACCCGCAAATTCGACCGGCAAAGCCGCATGGCCGCGCGGGCCCGCCGCGTGCTGCGAATACGCAGGCGGCCCCCGCCCGAACGGATAGGGCGGGGGCCGCTCCCCAACCATGCGGTCGGTCGAAGTCCCCGGTCACCTGTTCAACAGCACCATCACGCTGTTGGCGTAGGTGCCGGAGTTGCCGCTGTTCACCACGACGATGTCCAGGGCGCCGTCCCCGTCCATGTCGCCGAGGGCGACGTGCTGGGGGGCGTTCCCAACGGCGTATCCAACCGCACCCCTGAACGTCCCGCGGCCCTGGTTGATGAACACTGAGACGGTGTGGGATCCGTAGTTGGCCACGACCATGTCCAGGTCGCCGTCCCCGTCCAGGTCGCCGAGCGCGATGCCGCGGGGATCGGAACCCACGGGGTAGGCCACCGGCGACCCGAAGGCCCCGCCGCCCTGGTTGAAGAATACCCAGACATCGTTGGTGTTCCTGTTCGTCACGGCCAGGTCGATATCCCCATCCCCGTCCAGGTCGCCCAGCGCGACGGAGCTCGGGCTGTCGCCCGCCGCATAGTTGGCATAAGTGCCGAAGACCCCGCTGCCATCGTTGAACACGACCGTGACGCTGTCGGCGAGGCTGTTCGCGGTGACCATGTCCAGATCCCCATCCCCGTCGAGGTCGCCCAAGGCGACGGTCATCGGCGACCTGCCCGTGGCGTAATCGACGCGCCCGCTGAATTGCGCGCCGCCCTGGTTGAGCAGCACCGTGGCGCTGTTGCTCCCGGAGTTCGCCGTGACGATGTCCAGGAGTCCATCCCCGTTGACATCGCCGAGCGCGACGGCCTGGGGACGGGTGCCGACGTCGTACACGGTTTGCGGGCCGTAGGCCTCGTTGAGCATCACCGTGACGTGGTTCCTGGTGCCGTGGGAAAAGACCAATTCCGGGTCGCCGTCGCCGTCCAGGTCGCCCAGCGCAACGTCGGACGGCGGGCCCATCAGGTTGTACGAAATCGCGAACCTCATGTCCGCGCCGCCCCAGTTGGTCAGTATCGACATGTTCGAGGCGCCGAAGTTCGCCGTCACGATGTCCAGGTGCTCGTCACCGTTGATATTCCCGATCGCGACGGCGTACGGAGTGAGGTCCAGTCCGTCCGTGTCGTACCTCACGAACGTACCGGGCCCGGCGCCCGCCGCCACCCGGTAGCGGGCCACCACGGGCTTCGTGCCGCCGAGGCCCGTCGTCAGCGTGACCTCCACTTCCTCGCCCGGGAAGAATGCGCCAGCACGGCCCGTAGGGGCCAAGACCAGGGGCGTTCCCAAGCCGCTGTACGAGCCCTCCACATTGCGCCCGCTCTGGAACCCGTGCACGGAGAAGGTGGTCGGGCTTGCCGACGCGATGCCAGGGCAGCGCGCCGCGGCCAGCCGCACCGTGCGCGGGAGCGTTTGGGACGCGGGGTCCCGCGGATCGATCACGAGCCACGGCTGCGCGTCCGGTGCGGGGAGGAGCGTCGTGGTCGGGTTGTCCGACGACCCCGCGATGCGCACATCGCACAGCACGCGCAGCTCCCGCTCGGTCCACACGGTCGCCCCGCCCGGCGGAAGGAGCGTGAGGACGTTCGCTCCGAGGGCGGCCGCGCGGGCATCGAACGCCGAACGCCCCGGCGCGTTTTGCTCCTCGACGGACTGCGTCAGCCTGACCTCGTCGTCATCCACGGCCAGGAAAATCGCGCTCACAGTGAAGGGGTCGTCCGCCGGATTCGCCTGGAGCGGGACCTTGAAGGCGAAGGTCACGATCCCGTCGAACTGGTTCTCGGCCGGATTCGCCGGGAGGGTGCGGCTCGTCCCATCGTTCGGGTTGCGGACGACGAAGCCGTAGGGGAAGACGTCGCTCACACCCGTCGGGTCGGCCAGCGCCTGGATCGCATTCGCCTCCGCCTCCGTGAGCAGTTGGAGCACGTCGACGGCCAGAGGTTGGATGGCGTTGCTGCTCGGGTGCTTGGCCACCGCGCCCGTCGGGACCAGCTGGGCCGCGATCGCCGTATCGGCGGCGCTGCCGTCGAAGCGTTGGAGGCTCAAGATGGCCGTCGTGCCGATCGTGCTCTCCGTATCGACGGCGTAGAAGGTCAGGTTGCGGCGAGGCGTGTCGTAGGGCGTGCCGTCATCCTGCGCGTTGCGGACTGCGTACGTCGCCCAGAGGTAGCGGTAGCCGCCGTCCCCGCGCACGCCGTCCGTGAAGCTGCCCGTCGAGATCAGCTCGAGCTGGATCGTGCCATCCCCGCCGCCGGAACCGTGGCCGGGCAGGATGAAGGATTGGGACGCGATGCCGCCGGGCCACGCGCCGCCCGCACCGGCCTCGCGCTCCCGGCGCCGAAGCTCGAGCGCTTCGGCCGTGGGCGCGCTCAGCGCGCTCGAAGTCAATCGGCCCGAGCCCAAGCCCGAGATCGTGATTTCGACCAGACCGACAGGGCGGGCCGGCGCGCGGCCGCCGCCCCCGTTTTCCGCGTCCTCCGCTCCGGGGCGCGTCGGCTCGTCCGCACAGGCGACGAGGAGAGCCATGAGAGGGACCGTGACGGCGCCCCGCCGCCACGATCGACGATCCCGCTTTTCCGAGTGCAGCGTGCGTCTCATCTCAGCAAACGGCGGTCAGTGATTCATCGCTGGACTCGCCGGCAGCCACACAGGCGGCCGGCGAGTCGCCACGCGTCCGGATTGCCGAGGCAAGACGCCGGAGCAGTCCATTCGCGTACGGGTCGATGACGAAAATTATCGCACCCGCTCGCCAACGGAAAAGGGGCGATCTCATACATCCGATGCCCCTTCGCGTCGCCCTGTATTCGTGATCTAATCGGGATTCCCGTCACGGAAAGATTTGCACGGACTGCCGAAGCGTGAGAGCGTTCCACCTGCCGAGCCGCTCGAGTCGCGGTGGGGCGTATTCGCGCCGGCCGCTCGTCGACGCCCGGGGCGCTCGATCCTCGTACTGCACCGCTTCCGGCGCGTGTGTCTCTACTGGACTCATCATCTGCGCTCCTCTCGTTGCACTGACTAACGGCGCAGGGTCGAACGAAACGCGGCGCGCACCGCCGGGGGCTGCGGTATTGCGGCGCCGCTCTCGTTTCGATTTGGGACACGCGCGCGCGAAGTGCACGGAGAGCACGCCAACGACGGGCGATTGGCTGGCTGTTACATGCCAACCAACAGCGATTGGCTGGCTCTCCCCTGACAAAGGAGAGCCAGGGGAGAGTTGGCGGGAAAACCGTATGTTTACGCGCATCCCCGCTCGCCGCGCCGCGGGCCGCGAGGTAGAATTAGCGCGCGTTGAGACGATCCACTCGTCGCGGCTCTCCAACGACCTCCGCGGGGCACGACACCGCCGACCACGACCGCGAGTTGCGATGCTGCGTCTGCGACTTCTCGGTTCTCTGACCGTCGAGAGCCGTAGCCGGCCGGCGGCGCCGAGCCTCATTCAGAAGCCGAAACGCTTCGCACTCCTCGCCTATCTTGCCGCGCGGCTCTCTCACGGTCCTCACCGTCGAGACGCGCTGGTCGCCTTGCTCTGGCCGGAGTTCAGCCAGCGTCGCGCACGCGCGGCGTTGAACCGCACCCTCTACGACCTGCGTCAGGAGATCGGTGACGATGTCGTCGTGAGCCACGGCCACGAGGACGTCGGGCTGGCGCCGGACGCCGTATGGTGCGACGTCGTCGCGTTCGAGGCCGCGCTCGAAGCGGGCGATCGGGTCGACGCACTGGAGCTGTATCGCGGCGACCTGATGCCGGGCTTCTTCCTGTCCGGCGCGCCCGAGTTCGAGCGCTGGGTCGACCTGGAACGGACGCGCCTCCGCGAGCGGGCGGTACGTGCGGCGCTCGAGCAGGCGGAGGCCGCGCCGGATCCCATCCCTTGGCTCCGGCGGGCCCGGGAGATCGACCCGGACGACGAACGGATCGTGAGACGCCTGCTGTCGGCGCTGGATGCCTCCGGCGATCGTGGGGCCGCGCTGCGGGAGTACGAGGCGTTCGTCCGCCGCCTCGCGGAGGATTTCGGTGCGGAGCCGGCGCGGGAGACGCGCGAGCTGGCGGAAGGGCTCCGGCTGCGGGACGGCACGGAGTCGGGCGGTTCGGTCGCGGCCGTGTCGTCGGACGCAACGACGCGGGTGGCGACTCCCGGCGACGCCGCGGCGTCGGCTGTTGGGGCCAGGGACGGCGACCCGGGGGCCGGGGGGCGCGGCGATGTGGCTCCCGCCGGCGAGGAGCGGTGGCGCGTTGCCCGGCCCGGGCCGGCGCTGCGCCGATGGGGGCTCGTCGCGGCACTCGTCTGCCTGGCGGCGGTGGGCGCGCTGGCGTTGCGGTCGAATGCAGCTGATGATGACGTGCGCGCGAACCTCGTCGCCGTGCTCCCCTTCGCCTTCCGGGGCGATCCGCAGCTCTCCTACCTGGGCGAGGGGATGGCGACGCTACTGGCGCAGGAGCTGGACGCACTACCCGGCACGGAGAGCGTGGACCCGCGGATGGTCCTCTCGACGGCGACCGCCGCGCGCAGCGGCGCCATCGGGCCGCGCGAGGCGCGGGAGATGGCCGCACGGCTCGGCGCGGGTCGATTCGTCCTCGGCGACATCCTCGAGGTAGGGGGGCGGGTGAGGCTGAACGCCGCGCTCTACGGCGGCCGCAGCGACGCGTCGCCGCACGCATCGGTGAGCGTCGAAGGCCGTTCCGAGGAGATCTTCGACATGGTCCGCGAGGTCGCGATCCGGCTGTTCGAGACGTCGATCGGCGGGATCGTCCGCGAGCCGGGCGCCGGGCCCCCGACCCGCTCGATCCATGCGCTCGAGGCGTTCGTCCACGGCGAGCGGGCGCTCCGCGCGTCGCGGTTCGCCGAGGCGCAGGCGCACCTCCAGCGCGCCGTCCGGGCCGATACCGCGTTCGGCCTCGCCTATCTGCGGCTCAGCCAGGCCGCGAACTGGACGGACGCCGACTGGCTCGCCCGCAGCGCCGCCGAGGCGGCGATCCGCCACCAGGCCGGCCTGTCGGAGCGGCAACGGTCGGTTGCCGCGGCGTGGCGGGCGTACATCTTCGGCCGGGCGGAGGAGGCCGAGAGCCGGTTCCGGGCGCTGGTCGCCGAGGACTCCCTCGACGCCGACGCCTGGTTCTACCTCGGCGAGACGCTGTTCCACTGGGGGCCGACGTACGGATGGCCGGCCGACGAGGCTGCGAGCGCGTTCCGCCGGGTCATCGAGCTCGACCCCGACAACACGGCCGCGATCATCCACGTCGCGCGGCTCGCGGCGACCAGCGGGGATCACGCCCGACTCGACACCCTTACGTCGTGGCTCGTGCGCCTCGAGCCCGCCGGGGACCACGCCCTCGAGGGCCAGGTCCTGCGCGCGTGGGTGAAAGGCGACACGGCCGAGCAGCGTCGCCTGCTGAACGAGCTGCGGACCGTGGATCACGCGACGCTCTGGCAGATCGCGACGTCGCTCGCCGCCCACGGGAGCGACCCCGGCGCGACGCTGACGCTGGTGCCGCTGCTCAGCCCCGCGGCCTACCTGGGCGAGGGGGACCCGAAGGGGCACGTGGAGGTGCGGCTCTTCGCCGCGCTCCTCGAGGCCGCGCGCGGCCGATTCGCCAGCGCCAACGCGTGGCTCGACTCCGTCGCGGCAATCGACCCCGCCAAGGCGCTCGAGTACCGCGGCCTCTTCGCCATCGTGCCGTACGACCCGCTCGGCGCCGACGCACGCCGGGCGATCCGGCGCGACATCGAACGCTTCCGTGCGTCGGAGCCGATTCTGCCGACGGCGCCGCTCAACCCGCCGATGCAGATGATGCTCGCGGGCATCCTGGCCGTCCGTGCCGACGACCCGGCGGGGCTGGAACGCGCTCGCCTCGGGCTCGCCACGCGCTCGAACGATGGGATCGAGCCGCAGTTCGAGGTGTTCCGTCTGCGGGGGGAAGCGTTGCTGGGGGCCGAGGCGGCGCTCGCGGGCGACGACCCCGCGGCGACGCTCCGGGCGATCGATGGCTTCCCGCTCGCCGCGGACTCGACGCTCCCCGTCTACGACCGCGAGCAGGGCGATGCACACCTGCGGTGGCTGCGCGCCCGGTCGTTCGAGGCGCTCGGCCGGGACGACGAGGCGCTCCGCTGGTACGCGACGTTCCCCGACCTCTCGGGGAGCGACCTGGCCTACCTGGCGCCGTCGCACCTGCATCGCGCGCGCATCCACGAGCGCAGCGGCGAGCTCGACATGGCGGCCCTGCACTACGCGCGCGTCGCCGAACTCTGGCGCGACGCGGACGCGCGGCTCCAACCCCTCGTCGACGAAGCTCGACGCGCCCTACGGCGCCTGGAAGCCGGGCGATAGGTGGCGTGGGGCCGGACCGTGGGCGGCGCTGTCGAACACCGGTCCGGAAAGCGGCCCCTCCCGGTTACAGAACCGTTTCCGGAGCGCGCGCTAATCGTAGCTCGGCGCCGCCCCGAAATGCTTGACGATGCCGACATCCGACACGTAATTTCGGGCCGGCCGTTCCGGGGCGAAGCGTGTCGCGGTCGGGGCTTCCGAGAAGCCGGGAATCCGGCCGCCCGCCGCGGCGAGTCGCCGGAAAGGCTCCCTCCCGGTTTCGCTTGTGGAGACCGGCGGGACGAACCGCTCACACGTCCGCCGGGCAGCAAGGGCCGGCCAGCGGACGTGCCGATGGGCGGACGCAGCCGCGGATCCCGGATCCGCCGGCACCCCTAATCTCACGTTCGCTGGAGGCTCAACTCCCATGCGCAGATCTCTTAGGATCCTCGCGCTCGGCGCATTCGCGATGGCGGCGACGCTCCTGTCCGCCGATCGCCTCGCCGCGCAGGGCGTCACGACGGCCGCCGTCACCGGCACCGTCACGGACCAGTCCGGCGCGCCTCTCGCCGGGTTCCGGGTCACGGTCACGAATACCGCCACCGGCGCAGTCGCCGCCGTGGCCACCAGAGGCGATGGGCGTTACTACCTCCCCGGCCTGCAGCCGGGCGGGCCGTACACGATCCGCGTCGAAGGGCTGGGCTACGCGACCGAGGTCGTCGAAGGCGTCACCCTCACCCTCAGCCAGACGGCCCGCTTCGACTTCGTGATGCAGCAGCAGGCGATCGTCCTCGACGCGATCGATGTCACCGCGGAGCGCGGCGCCGTGATCTCGAAGGGCCGCACCGGCGCGGCGACCGTCGTCGGCCAGGAGACCGTGGAGCGGACGCCCACACTCTCGCGCGACTTCACCGCGCTGACCCGGCTCGCGCCCCAGATCTCGGTCGACGGCAACGCCTCGAACGCGGGCGGCCGCAACAGCAAGTTCAACAACATCCAGATCGACGGCGCGGCCAACAACGACCTGTTCGGCCTCGGCTCGGGCGGCACGCCCGGCAACGACGTCGGCGCCAAGCCGATCTCGATGGAGGCGATCCAGGAGTTCCAGGTCGTGATCGCGCCCTTCGACGTCCGCCAGGGCGGCTTCACCGGCGCCGGCGTCAACGCGATCACCAAGTCCGGGACCAACGACTTCCACGGGACCTTCACCTACTACGGCCGCAACCAGAGCTTCGCCGGGCGCTACATCAACTACAACGGCGACGAGGCCGCGGCCCTCGGCGACTTCACCGACCAGGGTTTCGCCTTCTCGCTCGGCGGCCCGATCCAGAAGGACAAGCTGCACTTCTTCATCGCCGGCGAGTTCAGCGACCGCGCCGCTCCGAACGGCGGCGTCGCCATCGGCCGTGACGCTTCGATCACCCTCGACGAGGTCCAGCCGATCGTCGACTACGTCCGCAGCACCTATGGCTACGAGCCGGGGACGATCGGCGAGGTGACGATGAAGCGGTTCAGCGACAACCTCTTCGGCCGCCTCGACTACCAGATCAACGAGAACCACCGTCTCACGGTCCGGCACAACTGGGTCGACGCGGGCGACGACAACCTGAGCCGCTCGAACTCGAACTACTTCCTGGGCAACGCGGGCTACAAGAAGACGTCCGTGACCCACTCGACGGTCGCCCAGCTCAACAGCAACTTCGGCGGCCGGTTCTTCAACGAGCTGCGCATCGGCCGTACGTCGATCGACGACGTGCGTAACGTCGGCGATCTCTTCCCGTTCGTCACGATCAACCTCCCGAACAGCCGGGCGATTTCGTTCGGGACGGAGAACTTCTCCGGGAAGAACGTCCTCGAGCAGGATGTGATCGAGTTCACGAACGACCTCACCTTCACGTCCGGCCGGCACACGGTCACCGTCGGGACGCACAATGAGTTCTTCGGCTTCAGCAACCTCTTCGTGCGTAACCCGTACGGGAACTACCGGTTCAACAGCTTCGAGGACTTCCAGGCGGGCATTCCGAGCCAGTACGAGTACTCGTACCTCCTCCCCGGCGGGAAGGATCGGGCCGAGTTCGACGTGCGGCAGTTCAGCTTCTACGTGCAGGACCAGTTCGACGTCACGGATCGGCTGACGCTCACCGCCGGGATCCGCTACGACATCTCGACCTTCCCGGACAAGCCGACCTACAACCCGATGGTCGAGGACTCGCTCGGCCGGCGGACGGACGGCGTGCCGGAGAGCATGTCGTCGTTCAACCCGCGGATCGGGTTCAACTGGGACGTGCTGGGCGACCGTAGTACGCAGGTGCGCGGCGGCGTCGGCTACTTCAGCGGCCGCACGCCGTACGTGTGGATCTCGAACGCCTACGGCAACACCGGCGTCGACTACGCGAGCTTCACCTGCCGGGGCGCCGCGGCTCCGGCCTTCGTCGCGGATCCGCACAACCAGCCGACGTCGTGCGCGGGGAGCACGAGCCTGGCGCCTGGCGTCATCAACCTGACCAACCCCGACTTCGAGTTCCCCCAGGTGCTCCGTACCTCGCTCGCGGTGGACCGGGAACTCCCGTACGGCTTCGTCGGCACGCTCGAGTGGATCTACACGAAGTCCGTGCACGACGCGCTCTTCCAGGAGCTGACCGTCGGTGAGCAGATCGGGATGGTGGAGGGCCGTCCGCGCTACAACCGGGATCGCAAGGGCTTCAGCTCGGTGACCGACATCACGAACACCGACCAGAACTACAGCTACAGCATCACGGCTCAGCTGCAGCGGCAGTTCGCGGATCGGTGGGACGCGTCGATCGCCTACACCTACGGCGAGTCGTGGGACGTCACGAGCACGACCTCGAGCCAGGCGTTCTCGAACTGGCGCTACAACCCGATCGACGCCGATCCGAACAACCCGAAGCTGCGTCCGTCGAACTTCGACGTGCGGCACCGGATCGTCGCCCAGGGGAGCTAC
>CALBZE010000086.1 GCA_937889645.1 uncultured bacterium | reverse complement strand
GTCGAGGCGCTCGGCATCCGTCGCATCCTTCCACGGCTTGGCGTGGCTGGCGCGGAGGAGCTCCGGGACGGCGAGGCCCGTGATGGCGCAGCGACCGTCCCAATACTCCAGGAGCATTTCGCGGAAGAGGTCCTGGCCGACGCGCTGCCGGACGAAGGCTTCCGCCTCGGTGGCGCTCACCGCCTTCAGCCGCTCCTCGAAGCGCTTTTCTGGGAGCGGCGGCGCCTGCGAGAGGAGGACGCGAACGCGGCGGAGCGCGTCGTACAGCTCGGCGGGCGTCCGGAAGCGCGCGGCGAGCACGGCGCCGGGCGGGAGCGGGACATCGGTCCAGGTCACGGTCCGGAACTCCGACGCCGCAACCCCGGGCCCGAGCGCGAGGAATGCGCCCTTGCCGACCGGCACCACCCACGCGTGCCCCTCGACCCCGCTCACGCCGACGCGCGTCCACTCGGCATCTTCGCCGAGGATGAGATCGAAACCGGCGTCTTCGACGGCTTTGCGGATCAGGGCTGGGAGCATTTCAATCCTTTGATTCGTCGATCAGCGACGGCACCTCATCAGTTCCGGCGGGCACCAGGCCTTTCCAGGGCTCGCCCTCCAGCCGGGATATCAGGCGTTCGAGAACCAGACGGTAAGCCTCGTCCACGTCGTACCTGGCGCCAGCGCGGAGAAGCGGGACGACGTCGGCCCGGAACGCGACGTTGCCCATTTTGGCCGCGAGATTCGCCTCGAACTGCGCTCGCGTGACCGTGTCACCGACCATTCGCATGTACGCCTGGAAACTACGAACAACCTGCTCGTCGTCGACAGATGCGCGTTCGAAGGCCACTGCGAAATCGTAAAGGTCGCGTCCCTTTTTGCGCTGGTAGAGGGCACGCAGCTTGGTACCCAGCAGCTCCTCCAGGGGCGTAGGTCGGGATCAAGGCGCTTCCACTGAACCAGCGGTTGGCCACTTCGAACGGCACTTCGATACGTGGCAGGACGCTCTCGTGCTCACGGGTATTGATCTCGATCTTGAGGCGAAGCCGTTCGATCGGCTCGATTTCCGAATCGAAGGCGTAAACGACGTGCATCACGTCGGGGCCACGGTCTCGACGGGGATCTTCGCCCAACCAGGCTAATCGTTCCCGGATGCGGTCGAGGATCGGGCCGATCGGGCCGGCTCTCGTCTGCACCAGGTCGATATCCTCACTGTACCGGGTCGCCGGGCGGAAGAAGAGCTTGTGGAGCGCGGTGCCCCCTCGAAACGCCAGATGCTCGCGGAGGAATTCGTCGGAAAAGAGCTCTACGAGAACCCGAGAGTTCACCAGGTCCTGCTCGACCTGGGCATCCGACGCCCATGGTGCGACCCCACGCCATGCGACGATCGCTGCCCGCGGGATCATTGCTCGACCTCCATCGTCCGGTTCACCACGACGTTCCACCGCGGATCCACCGGCCCCGCGAAGGGGCGTGGCCCATAGCCGAGAGGAGCGCGTGACGGATTCCGCGCAGTGAGCCAGGCGTGGAGCGCATCCGTCCGGTCCGTTGCGCCCACCAGATCCAGGAGATAACCCAGCTTCTGGGCAACGGACTCCTCGAAGTGGCCAGCGACCTCGACCAGGCGCTCTGGATCCAGTTGTGGAGCCAGATCGGCCAGCACCGTCGCGACGTTGTCGAGGTGGCCGGCTGCCGGCGCATAGCGCACGAGGTCGAAGGCCGTCTCCTCTGGCGTGGACACACGCATGGTTCCGGTCTCGGTCTTGACGTCCTGGACCGCCGCCTCGTGGATCGCGCTCTTCTGGACGAACCGTATCCGCACCCTTCCCACGGTGATCCGGCGGGTGGGACGATCCGTGACGACCTGGAACTCTTGTGGGCGATGGTGGGCGGCGCCATGGATCGCGGCCGCCGTGAGGAGGCCGACATAGTACGGCTGGTTCAGGAACCGCATGAGGTCGTCGATGAACCACGAAGCGGGCAGTGATCCCAGGCTCCGGTACTCGAGCGGCACGATCACCAGGAAGCCTCGCCGCGGTTCGACCAGGCGACCGCTCTGCTTCAACCGCCAGACGGCGGCCGTCACGGCCCGTCCGGATGCTCCTGTGCGCTCTTCGAGCTCGCGACGGGTCACCGTGTAGATCCCGCCCTGCTGGAGGTCGTCGATGTGAGCCGGGATGGATCGTCCCATGGCGCTCGCTCGCCGGAGGCGTGATGGATTCCTCGCAAAAGTATACATATTTGGTATACTTTCGCAAGCGACCCATCACGACGCCCGCCGTAACCCGGCCTCGACGTCGCACCTGGCGGGGTGCGGTCAGCCACCGGCAGGCGCGTAGGACCTCTGGTCGACGCTCAGCGCTCCGGCTCCGTCCCCGAACAGCCGATCCCACGCCTCCAGCACCAGCCGTTTCGTCCGGTACTCGCCGAACTCCCGCTCCTCCTTCTCCTTGAGCACCCGGAAGGTCTCGCTCGGGTAGTCCGGCCCCATCACGTCCGCCGGGTCGAGGATGTAGCGCAGCTCATCGCGGGTGAGGCCGTAGAGGCGCGCGTAATAGGCGTCCAGCTCCGCCCGCAGGACGGCCCGGCGCTCCGGGTCCCACGGGAACGGGTCTCCGTCGTACCCGAGATCCTCCGCCCAGGGCCGCAGGTCCTCGGCCGTGTACGTTAGCTCAAGTACACGCGGGACGATGAAGTCCAAGATGGCGCGATGAACTGACGCGGGATTCGGAATCGGGAGCTGCTTGACGACATAATCGGAAATGTGCGTCCCTGAAACATTCTGCCGCGCAATGTAATCAAGGACCAACGCGTTCATACATCCAAGGAAGAACGCTGCGTGCAGGGGTGAATCGATTAATGATACCACTACCCGAATCGTGTACGCTACACCTACACGAGGAAATACAGTGCCGATTATTGTACGCTCGTTCGTCGCATTAGTGATGTCTCTCCAACCAATAAGCCATTGCCGACTCCACTGGCTGACTCGGAGACGTGCATCGACATCGATTTTGCGAGCCCAATAACGGGCAGCCACGCCGGTTCCTGGCATCGCCTTTTCAAGCCAAGACAATTCCCGCAAAGCACCAGACTCCCCGCCGCGAATGTATGTAGCCCAGCGGTGATCGAACTGGTGAATCATCTTGGCTTCATATACCATCTGCTCGGCCGACGACGGCGTGCGGTCCACATCATCCATAAGGACACCGTCTCGTATGTCATTGGTAATGTGAAATAGTCCCTGCCTTATCTGAATCCCCCACGGGTTCCCTTCCTCCGCCGGCTTCGTCTCGTCGATCAGGACGGGGACGTTGCGGTAGATCTTCTTCGTGAGCTCCGCGTCGTACTCGCTCCGGAAGATCGGGCAGGTCCGGGTGTTCGGGTTGATGAGCCGGAAGTCCTCCGCAGTCAGCCGGAACCGGCGCCGGCGGTCGCGGAGGTGCTCGACCCGAGTCGCGAAGAAGGCGAAGTCCGCGGCCTCCGCGCGGCCCAGGGTGAGCAGGCAGAACTTTTGTCGGCTGTCCACCGCCGGAAAGATGCGCTCCCGGTTCTCGAAATCGTACAGCGACACGAGCCGCCGCTTCTCGACGACCTCCCCGAAGAACGCCTTCGTCGAGTCGTCCGTGGCGATCCCGGTCGGAACCACGATGCCGGCACGGCCGGTCCGCCCGATCAACCGGTACGCGGTCTCGGCGAAGAGGGCGTAGGTGTTGACGTCGCCGACGCCGGTGAGCGGGAAGCGGGCCGCGGTGTGGCAGAAGACGCTCGTCGCCTCGGCCTGCTGCCTGGCGTTCACGAACTCCTCGTACAGCGCCCGCTCCCGCGTGCCAGGGGCCGCCTTCGCGAGTTCGGCGATCGCCCGCTCGCGCGCCGCCTTGTTCTTCGCCTGGGCGATCTCGGGCGCACGCGTGGCGAAGAACTCCTGTTCCTGCAACTTGATCCGCTCCCACGGCGGATTCCCGAGCACCACGTCGAACCCGCCCTTCTCGAAGACCTGCGGGAAGACGAGGGGCCAGTGGAGCACGCGCGCCTCGCGGCACACGCGCCTCGCCGTCTCCACCAGGGAGTGCGTGGGGCCGAGGGTGCCGTCCAGCGGCATGGCGAGGGCCGTCGTCGTGGGGAAACGCTCGGTGGCGACGGCGTCGCTCAGCGCGCGCTCCCCTTCCCCGAGCCGTTTCGGCATGAGGAACGCGGCCATGTAGAGGTCGGCCGCCACCGCGATCGGGCTGTTCTCCGCCTCGGCGCGGAGCGCGGCGAACTCGGCCCGTTTCGCCTCGACGTTCTCGACGGCGTCGTCCGAGAGCTGCTCGAGGCGGGCGAACGCGTCCGCCAGGGTCCGCCCCCCGAGCTCGAGGGAGAGCGCGCCGCCCTCCCTCTTCCGCTGCAGCACCTTCCGCCCCTCGCGGTTCAGGCGGCGGAGCTGGTTCGCGAGCTCGCGATCGTCGCCGGTGAGCGGCTTGAACGCGTCGTCCGGGATGCCGTCCGCCAACACCGAGAGGTCGAGGAGCCCGAGAAGCGAGTCGCCGCAGACCAGGTGGTGGTCGAGGAAGCCGAGGGCACGGTCGGGGGTGTGCGCCTCGAGCCAGAGCGCCATCCGCGCCAGCTCGAGGGCCATCGGGTTGCGGTCCACGCCGTAGATGCAGTGGGTGACGACGTCGCGCAGGGCGTGGCGGTACTCCACGGCCCCGGGCGTCCCGCCCGCCCGGATCCGCGCCAGCTCGCCGGCGAGACGCCGGGCCGCGGCGAGGAGGAAGTGGCCGCTCCCGCAAGCGGGGTCGATCACCGTGATGGAGAGGAGCGCTCGTTCGGCGAATAGCGAATAGCGAATGGCGAATGGGGTTCGGGCGTAGAGGTCCTTCAGCCGGGTCTGGAGCTCAGCCGGCGATAGAGGGTTTGGAGTTGACGGGCGAGCGTCATGAGCTCGATTCGTATCGGCTCCGCTTCTGCCGCTGTGGTGAGCCCGACGTCCTGCGCCAACAGGAGCAGGGTCTCCAGCTCGTAGAGACTCCCCCGTGCGATCCGTAGGAACCGCATGTAATCCTGGCGATTCTGACGCCCCCACCCCTCCGCGATATTGGCTGGAACCGAAATCGCCGCGCGCCGGAGCTGGGCCGCTATCCCGAAGCGCTCCTCCGCCGGAAAGGAGCGCGTCAGCTGGTAGACCATCCTTCCCAGCGCCATCCCCCTCTGCCAGACCTCCAGCTCGCGATAGGACCGAATACGCATACTCCTCCTCCCCCATTCGCCATTCGCCCATCGCCAATCGCTCCGCCTCCCGCAACC
>CALBZE010000085.1 GCA_937889645.1 uncultured bacterium | reverse complement strand
GCTGCCCCCGAGCCCCAGCCCCGAGCCCCGAGCCCCGAGCCCTGAGCCCTGAGCCCTGAGCCCTTGTATCTCGAATCGGATGTAAATTGACATTGCATGGAGGGTGCGGCAGCTCGTCAGCCCTGTGGTTGAACGGAAGCCGTGGCTTAGCTTGGGCGCCGCACCCATGCTTTGGTCGTGCTCTGAGCCCGTACAGTTGCCCGGACCCCTGAAGTCCGTATCCCGCAAGGCGGGGCCGAGCCGATCCCGTTCTTCATCACTCCCCCAGAGGAGGAGGTCTTCGCATGAGCGGCGCATCCCCTGTCTTCTGCGGCATCGACGTCTCCAAGGACCACCTCGACATCGCCCTCCTGCCCAGCGGCGAGAGCTGGAGCGTGGCCAATGATGCCGCAGGCATCCAGCTCCTCCTTGGCAAGCTCGGGGACGTCTCGCCCACGCTCATCGTGCTCGAGGCCACGGCAGGCTATGAGGCGCCTGTGGCCGCTTCTCTGGCCCATGCCGGCCATGCGGTGGTCGTCGCCAATCCCCGCCAGGTGCGCCACTTTGCACGCGCCACGGGCCAACTCGCCAAGACCGACCGCATCAATGCCGCTGTGCTTGCCCTCTTTGCCGAGCGGGTCCGGCCCGAGCCAAGACCGCTGCCCGATGAGAAGGCCGCACTGCTCGATGCGCTGCTCACCCGCAGGAGGCAGATCCAAGACATGCTCACGGCCGAGAAGAACCGCCTGCCCTTGGCCCCCGGGCCCGTCCAGAAGCGGATCCGTCAACACATCCACTACCTCACTCGCCAGCTCGATGAGGTCGACCACGACATCGAGCGCATGATCAAAGAAAGCCCGCTCTGGCGCACCAAGGACGATCTGCTCCAGAGCGTGCCGGGCATAGGGCCTGTGGTCAGCCGCACCCTGATTGCGCAGCTTCCCGAGCTCGGCACGCTCAGCCGAAAGGAGATCGCTGCGCTCGTGGGCGTAGCCCCTCTGGCCAGAGACAGCGGCACGCTTCGGGGCAGAAGGGTCGTCTGGGGCGGGCGAGGTGCGGTGCGCTCAGCCCTCTACATGAGCGCGCTCGTGGCCAGCCGGCGAAACCCCGTCATTCGTGCGTTCTATCTGCGCCTCGTTGCAGCCGGCAAGCCGCGCAAGGTGGCGCTGACCGCCTGCATGCGGAAGCTGCTCACGATCCTCAACGCCATCGCTCGCACCCAGACGCCCTGGAACCCGGCCATCCCGGAATACAGTTGCTGAGCCCTGAGCCCCGAGCCCTGAGCCCTGAGCCCTGACACCTGCCCCCTACCCCACCTCATACAACCTCTCCCGCTCCCCGTACCGCCTCTCCAGCACCGCGCGATAACGCGCGTTATCCTCCGACCCCAGCTCCGGATCCACCGCCACGAGTCGCCGCGCCTCCTCGCGCGCGGCGGCGAGCAGCTTCTCGTCCCGGAGCGGGTCGAAGTAACGAAACGCGGGGACGCCGTGCTGGCGGGCGCCGAAGAAGTCGCCCATCCCCCGCAGGCGCAGGTCCTCGCGGGCGATCTCGAAGCCGTCGTGCGTGCGCGCGAAGATGCGGAGGCGCTCGGCGGCGACGGCGTCGCCGGTCGCGATCAGGATGCAATAGCTCTCGGCCGCACCGCGACCCACGCGTCCGCGGAGCTGGTGGAGCTGGGAGAGGCCGAAGCGCTCGGCGTGCTCGATGACCATGACCGTCGCGTTCGGGACGTCGATCCCGACCTCGATGACGGTGGTCGAGACGAGGATGTCGAGCTCGCCGGCGACGAAGGCGCGCATCGTCGCATCCTTCTCATCGCCCGGCATCTGCCCGTGGATCAGCCCGAGCCGCAGCTCCGGGAAGACCTCGCCCCGGAGGCGCTCGAACTCCGCGGTCGCGGCCCGCAGCTCCAGCTTCTCGGACTCTTCGACCAGCGGGTAGACGATGTATGCCTGCCGCCCCTCCCGGACCTGCTGGCGGATGAAGTCGTAGACCTTGCCGCGGTCGCGCTCCGGGCGCACGCCCGTCCGCACCTTCTGCCTGCCCGGCGGGAGCTCATCCAGGATGCTCAGGTCCAGGTCGCCGTAGACGGTGAGCGCGAGCGAGCGGGGGATCGGGGTGGCCGACATGACGAGGACGTCGGGCACCTCCTCCGCCACGCCGGGCGCCCCGCCACGGCGGCCTGCCCTGCCCGAGCCGCCGGCCGCCTCGCCGGCGCCGCCGTCGCCCCCGCCCCGCCGCGCCATCTCCGCCAACGCCTGCCGCTGGCGCACGCCGAAGCGATGCTGCTCGTCGATCACGGCGAGTCCGAGGCGGTGGAATGCGACGCCATCCTGGATCAGCGCGTGCGTGCCGACGACGATCCCGGCAGCGCCGGTCGCGATCGCCTCGAGCGCGGCGCGGCGCTCGGCGGTGCTCAGCCTGCCGGTCAGGAGCGCGACCTGCACCGGCAGTTCGCCCAGGAGCTTCCGCAGCGTGCGCGCGTGCTGCTCCGCCAATATTTCCGTCGGCGCCATGAGCGCGGCCTGGTACCCGCTCTCGACCGCGAGCAGCATCGCGAAGAGCGCGACGACCGTTTTCCCCGAGCCGACGTCGCCCTGGACCAGGCGATTCATCCGCCGCGGCGACGTCATGTCCGCGTAGATCTCGCGGATCACGCGCGTCTGCGCGTCGGTGAGCCGAAACGGGAGGGAGCGGAACGCGGCGCCGATCAGCGCGTCCGTGCGTCGGAACGCGATCCCGCGCCGTTCCGCCGTCGCGCGATGATGCGCACGCGCGTGCAGGAGCTGCAGGAAGAACGCCTCCTCGTACGCCAGACGACGTCGCCCGCGCTCCGCCTCGGCGACCGACGGCGGCCGGTGCAGCAGCTCGATCGCCTCCCGCAGCGGCGCCGCGCCGACGCGCCGGAGCTGCTCCGGCGGGAAGATCTCCTCCTCGTCGAGCGCGGCGAGGAGCGCGTCCAGATTCTGCTCGATGATCGAACGGAGGAGCCGTTGGGTGAGCCCCTCGGTGGCAGGGTAGATCGGGAGCACCTTGCCGGCCGCGTCGCCTTCCTCACCCGCGCGGCCGAGGATGACGTACTCCCGCGGCTGGATCTGCCGACCGTGAAAGAACTTGACCGGGCCGGTGACCAGGAGCTGGTCGCCCTTCCGGATCACACGGTCCAGGAACGGCTGGCCGGGCCATGAGCACTCGATCAGCCCGGTCCCGTCCCGGATGACCGCCTGGAAGATCCGCAGCCCGACCCGCGTCGGGATCACGCCCTTGTTGGTGACCTCGCCGATCACCGTGGCGTCCATCCCGACCTCGAGCGACCGGATCGGCGTCACCGTGCTCGCGTCCTCGTACCTCCGCGGGACGTGGTAGAGCAGGTCCCGCGCGGTGTGGACCCCGACGCGCGCGAAGATCTCCGCGCGCTTCGGACCCACGCCCTTCAGGTACTGGACCGGCCGATCCAGCGGCGATGCGGATGTCGTCGTCATGATTTCCGCCCCGTCAGGCGGTCAGGACTTCCTTCGCGAACTGCTCCGCGTCGAACGGCGCCAGCTCCTCGATCCCCTCTCCCGTGCCGACAAGCTTTACCGGGATCCCGAACTGCTCCTTCAGCGCCACCACGATCCCGCCCTTCGCCGTGCTGTCCAGCTTCGAGAGGACCAGCCCCGTGACCTGCAGCATCTCCGAGAAGATGCGCACCTGCGACACCGCGTTCTGGCCCGTCGTCGCGTCCAGGACCAGCAGCGTCTCGTGCGGCGCGCCCTCGACCTTCTTCGCCACGACGCGGTGCACCTTCGCCAGCTCGGCCATGAGGTCGCCCTGCGTGTGCAGCCGGCCGGCCGTGTCGATGATCACGACGTCCGCGCCGCGCGCCCGCGCAGCATCGATCGCGTCGAACGCCACCGCGGCCGGGTCCGCGCCGGGCTGCGCGCCAACGAACTCGGCGCCCGCACGCTCCGCCCAGACCCGAAGCTGATCGATCGCGCCCGCGCGAAACGTGTCGCCCGCCGCCAGAAGCACGCGATGCCCCTGATGCTTCAGCCAGTGCGCGAGTTTTCCGATCGTCGTCGTCTTCCCCACCCCGTTCACGCCGACCACGAGGAATACCGTCGGCCCCTCGCCGGCCGCGAACCGCAGCGACGTCTCCTTCCCGTCCCCGCGCAGCACCGCCAGCAGCTCGCGCTCGACCGCGTCCAGGAAGTCCTGCTCCGTCCGCGCCTTCCCCTGCCGCGACAGATCCTCTACCCGGTCGACGAGCCGCATCGTGACCGGCACGCCGAAGTCGCTCGCGAGCAGCAGCTCCTCGAGCCGCTCGAGTGAACCCTCGTCAACACCGCCCCGGATCAGGACGTTGACGTCCGTGAACGCCACGTCCTTGATCCTCTGCCACAACGATTTGCGCTCTTCCTTGCGCTTGAAGAGTCTTGCCATCCCCTGATGTGCCTCCGCCACTCACCGCTAACTTACCTGAGTCCCCACCGCCGGCGCAGCACCCACTCGGTGCACACGAGCCCGACGATCATGAGGTAGACCCAGGGCAAGGTATGCAGCGGCTCGCCTTCGCGCACGATGTTCCGGATCGCGGGATCCGGCGCGCCGGCGCCGCCGGCCCCGTCGAACGCCCCGATCTCAGCGCCGGCCCGCAAGAACTCCGGTGAGAAGCTCTCGACGCTGATCGGCCCCTCCGCGGCGCCGACCTCGGCCCCGCCGACGAACGCCCGCGCGGCGTAGCCGTAGTGCCCCGGCGCCAGGGGCGCGGTATACGCGGTGTCGCCGCGCAGTTCGCTCACGACCGTGTCGACGACGACGGCGCCGGTCGCGTCCGTGATCCGCACCGCCACCGAGTCGGCCTCGGCCGCGCCGGCGACCCATCCGATCGGCTCGCCGCGCCGGGCGACGATTCGGACCGGCCGGACTGCGGAATCGCCCGGGGCGAAGTTCTGCTCGGCGAGCCACCCGCCGATCGCGCCCCACAGACGGCGGTACGCCTGCCGCGCCTCGCCGCCGCGGAACGCCCAGCGCCAGAACCCTTCGGCGGTGGCGACGGCCCAGCGCCGCCCATCCTTCTCGCCCGCCACGACGACCGGTGCGCCCGACCCGCGCCCGCCGCGGCTGACCGTGAGCGGCGCCCATGCACCGTCCAAGCCGACGACCGGCCGGACACCAGTGAGCGGGGGGAGGGAGACCGTCGGCATGGCCGCGAGCAATGATGCGACAGGCGAGGCCGGGATGTCGCTCGTCGGGTACCACTCGCCCGCCATAGCCGGCGGGAGCGCGAGAGGCACCCCGGCGTCCCGTGCGGACGTTGCCGGGAAGATCAGCGCCCGTCGGGCCCGACGCGCCGCTTCAAGCGCCCACGCCGGCGCGGCGTCGCCCAGGCCGTGGAGCACCACGAGATCGGCGCCACCGACCACGCGCCGCACGGCCGCCTCGTCGGCCGGGCGGCCCGCGACCTCGCCGGCGCCCATCTCGACGTAGCGGCCGTCCGCCACGCGCAGGAATCCGCGGACCGGCAACCCGAGCGCTTGCTCAAGGACCGGCATGAGGAACCGCGGCTCCCAGTCGGGGCGGAGCGAGACGAGCGCCACGCCCGCCGGCCGCTCGCCGACCTGGACGTAGACGCTGCGCACGTCGTCGTCGGGCGCGGCGTCGCTCCCCGCGATCGCCACGTCGTACCGAACGATCCCGCCGCCCTCGGGCGCCTCGGGCACGAACTCGAGCGCGGCCTCGGCGAGGCGTGCGGAATCCGGGAGTGGCACGCGCGCCGACGCGACGACGCGCTCGCCCTGTCGCACCTCTACGGTCACGCTGTCGCCCGCGTCGCCCGTGCGACCCGCGCCATCGGCGCTACCAGCCCTGCTCTCACCCGCGGCGCCCGCCGCCGCGATCCCGGCGCGGATGCGCAGCGGCTTCCCGGCTTCCGCCCACGCCGGCGCCTCGACCTCGGCGACGGCGCGGTTCGGGAGCGGAGCGTCCGCGAGCCGGCGAATCTCGACTTCGAGCCCGAGCCCGGGGAGCACGCGCCGCACCTCCGCGGCGTCCTCGATCCCGCCGTCCGTGAACACGACGACGCGGCGAGCCCCCGCCTCGGACGCGGCCTGGAGCGCGGGGAGCAGCCGGCTCGACGTCGCGTACGGCTTCATCGAGCCGAGCGAATCCTTGCGGACCGTCGAGGCGACGTCGCCGAACAGCAATACTTCCTCGCCCCCGACGCGCGACGCCTCGCGCACGGCCGCGCTCCACCGGGACGTCGTGTCACCCGGCGCGCGGGGGAGCGTCATGCTGAGCGATTCGTCGATCAGGACCCGAGTCCGATCTCCGCTCGAGGCGAAGCCCGGCACCGGGATGTGCGGGTCGAAGAGGAGCAGGATGAGGAGCGTGAGCGCGAGCCAGCGCAGACCCGCCAGGAGCGTGCGCCCGTGACCCGGCGCCTCCCGACGGCGGTAGAGATGCAGCACGACGGCGAGCGCGACCGTCGCCGCCAGCGCGAAGAGTGCCCAGCTCAGCAGATCCATCCACCACTTCCGTCTTGCGAACGAAGCCTGCCGGCGGCCGGCCGGCAGGCTTCGTCTTGTACGCCGGTGTGGGCGGAGGGATCCGCGCCGGATCAGCTATCTCCGCCCATTGTCCGTTCCGTTTCGTCCGCGGTCTCCGCAAGGTGCGGGCCCGCGGGGAGGTGCGCGTCCAGAAGCGCGATCCGATCTGCGACGAGCGCGCGGAAGTCGGCCATGCGCGCCTCGGGCACGCCCGGCTTGCCGGGGAGCTGGACCCGGCTCGCGTTGAGCGCCTCGCCGTTCTTGCGCAGCTCGTAGTGCAGGTGCGGCCCCGTCGCCAGGCCGGTCGAGCCGACGTAGCCGATGATCTGGCCCTGCACCACCTTGGCGCCGGCCTTGATCCCGCTCGCGAAGCCGCGCAGGTGCGCGTAGCGCGTCTCGTAGCCGAGCGCGTGGCGGATCTTGATCAGGTTGCCGTAGCCGCCGTCGCGGCCGGCGAAGGTGACCGTGCCGTCGGCCGTCGCCCGGACGGGCGTGCCCGGCGCGGCGCCGAAGTCCGTGCCCAGGTGGGCGCGGTAGCGGCCGAGCACCGGATGGTAACGCCGCCACGCGAACGACGACGTGATCCGCACATAGTCCACCGGGTAGCGGCGGAACATCGTCTGGAGCGATCGGCCGTCGCGGTCGTAGTACTCGCCGCGCGCGCCGTCGTCGGGCTGGAAGTAGATCGCCGGGTACTCACGCCCCTGGCTCATCACCTCGGCCACCAGGATGCGACGCCGCCGCGACGTGCCGTCCGGCCGCGCCTCCCGCTCGTACACCAACCGGTACCGGTCACCCGGCCGCATGTCGTGCGAGAAGTCGAGCCGGTAGGCGTAGATCTCCGCCAGCTCGGCGACGAGCGCCTCGCGCTCCGCCGGCGGCAGCCCCAACGACTCGTCCCCCATGATCGACTTGTAGACGGAGCCGCCCGCGACGATGACGCCGGAGGCGTAGGTCGTGTCGATCGTCGTCGGCGTGATCTGGACCCGCCCGGCCCAGCCCGACCCGTTCCGGTCGAAGCGGATCGTGCTGTCCGCGTTGATCTGCAGCTCGACGGCCCGCGCCCGACCGCTGTCCTCCCACTTGCGCACCGTGACCTGCACGCCCGGGCGCAGGTGCCTGGGGTTCTTGAAGTCGCGCAGCGCGCGGATCAGCTCGTGCTGCTCCGTGCCCGGGATCTCCGCCCGGCCGAGCACGCGGTCGAGCGTCTCGCCCGCCCGTAGCACGTGCGTCTCCACGCGTTCCAGCGGCGCCGCGTAGAGCGCGCCCAGTATGGGCGCGGCGTCGCTCCCGGGCACACGACTCCCGGTCTCCCAAAACGCGCTGATCCCCCACACGACCGTGGCGAGCAGCACGAGCACCGTCACTCGCAGCGGGTTCGACATCGATCCCCCTCTCCGGCGAACGCCCTGCGGCTCCGCCTAGTCCATCTGCCGCCGAATGAACGTCGGGATGTCCAGATCGACGAGCTGCTGGCGCACGATCGCGCGCTCCGGCTGCCGCGGGAACGGCATCGCCTCCGCCACGACCGGCGTGCGCGGCGCGGCCGCCACACCCGCCGCCACGGGCGCGACCATCGGCCGCGGCTGGAAGTTGCCGCGGATCACGTTGTCCCGCGCCGCCGCGTCGTCCGGCGATTCCAGGCCCGTCGCGATCACCGTGACCCGGACCTCGCCCTCCAGCGCCGCGTCGTGCACCGCGCCGAAGATGATCTCCGCGTCGTCGCCAGCGGCTTCCTGGATGATTGACGCGATAGTCGTGACTTCGTCAATGGTGAGATCCATCCCGCCGGTGATGTTGATCAGCACGCCGGCCGCGCCCGCAATCGACAGGTTGTCGAGCAGGGGGCTCGAGATCGCCTCCTGGGCCGCCTCGACCGCACGGTTCTCGCCACGGCCGAAGCCCGTGCCCATCAGCGCCGGGCCGCGGTTCTGCATGACCGTCCGCACGTCCGCGAAGTCGACGTTGACCTCGCCCGTCACGTTGATCAGGTCGCTGATCCCCTGCGTCGCGTGCAGCAGGACCTCGTCCGCCTTCTTCAAGGCATCGCGGAAGCTCACGCCCTTGCCGACCACCGAGAGGAGCCGCTCGTTCGGCACCACGATGACCGTGTCCGCCGCGCGCTTCAGCTCGGCCAGCCCCTGCTCGGCCTGACGCATCCGCTTCTTCCCCTCGAAGAGGAACGGCTTCGTCACGATGCCGATGCTCAGCGCACCCATCTGGCGCGCCATCTCGGCGATGACCGGCGCGGCGCCCGTCCCCGTCCCGCCGCCCATGCCGGCCGTGATGAAGACCAGGTCCGCACCCTCGATCGCACGCGCGACTTCGTCCTTGTTCTCCTCGATCGCCTGGCGGCCGATCTCGGGGCGCGCGCCCGCGCCCAGCCCGCGCGTCAGCTTCTTCCCGATCTGGATCTTGATCTGCGACCGCGAGTTCTTCAGCGCCTGCGCATCCGTGTTGACGCTGATGAACTCGACGCCCTCCAGCTCCTCGTCGATCATGCGGTTGACGGCGTTGCCGCCGCCACCGCCCACGCCGACGACCTTCATCCGCGCGTTCTGGACCGCTGCTTCTTCGAATTCGAAGATCATCATGTCACCCTCCTTTGGGTGGCCCGGGAGACCGACCGGTGATCTCCACAGGCAGTGAAACGGAAACGGAACGGACCAACCGACTAGAAGAACTCCTTCAACCAGGCGACCAGCCGGCCCACCGCGCCTTCGCCGAAGCCGGTGCTGACCCCCGACTCGATGCCGCGGTGCGCGCCGTACATCGCGAGCCCCGTCGCGGTCGCGAACTTGGGACGACGCACCGAGTCGACCAGCCCGACCAGCTGCTCGCCCGGTGTGCCGACCCGGACCGGCATGCCGAACACGTGCTGCGCGACCTCCGTGGTCCCGGCCAGGGACGCGCCGCCGCCGGTCAGCACGACGCCGGCGCCAAGGTTCCCCTTCTCGCCCGCGTTCTCGATCTCACGAGCGACGAGACCCAGGATCTCGTCCAGCCGCTGCTCGATGATGTGCGCGATCAGCTCCCGCGGGACCTG
>CALBZE010000084.1 GCA_937889645.1 uncultured bacterium | reverse complement strand
GCGATCACGCGAAACCCACAGGAGGCCGAGGTCTACTCGGCGACCCTGAGCTCCCTGCTCGACGAGCTCGGCACGTTCTCGTCGGCCGTCTTCGCTCCCCTCCTCGCGTTCGTCGTCGGGTATTATTTCGGGGAGAAGCAGCAGCGGTAGCGTTGTCCGCGCGTGACGGTGCCGGCGGCCGGGGGGCGTGCGACGTTGGCGATCCCGTACGGTTGCGCCTCTCGCTCACCCCGCCTTTCGGAACCTCTCGTACCGCTCCTCCAGGAACTCCGGTCGCGGGCGCAGCTCCGTCGAACGCGGCACGATGATCCGGCTCCCGTGCATCTGCTGGAGCCCGTAGCGGAGCATCGGTCCGTCGACTTCTTCGAGGATGTCACGTCGGACTTCGACGACCAGGTCGGGCCGCACGCCCAGGATGTGCCGGTCGAACGCCGCGTGGTGCAGCTTGCAGAGGGCGAGGCCGTTGGAGACGATGGCCTTCCCCTCCTCGCTGTCCGGGATGATGTGCGCGGCCTCGAGGAGCTCGGCGTGCCGAAGGCGACACATCGCACACTGCTCCCGATACGCCGTGAGCACCCGGTCGCGGAACGAGCGCTGGTGCAGCCGCTGCACGACGACGCGCGTCACGTATGCGCGTCGGATCTCCGTCGCAAGGTCGGCAACCTCGTCCGTAGCGAAACGACGGTCGTCCACAGCGACGAGGAACGCGTGATTCGGCCGGTCTTCGCCGACCACGAACACCGGCCAGATCGGTAGGTAGCGGCCCCGAACGATACCGTACAGGTAAACCAGTGGCGCGCTTTGCTCCTTGGCCCGACGTAGCCAGACGTTCTGGTAGTGGTTCGGGTCCGTTCCGCGGTACCGGTAGGCGAGGAGTCCGTCGGGGCGCAACTGGTCGTCGTACGGTGGCGGCTCTCCAGGCCTGGGCGGCGCTGTCATTATGGTGAGAGCTATGTCCGGCAGAACCTTCGGCTTGAAGATGCCTTGCTGGGCCATCAGCGGCACGCGCATGCTGTCGAACTCGAAGCCGCGCTGGAGGATGTCGTGCGGCAAGACCTCGCCGTAGAGCGCAGTCTGTTGCTCCAGGAACGCGAACGCGGCAGCGCGAATCCGGTGGTCGAGGGTCATAAGCGATGTGCTGAGGATGGATCGCCGATCGGTTCTGCCCGGCCCCGTAGAACGGGCCACGACATCATTATGCGACGCCGGCACGGCGGGCAATCGTCTCGTCGCGTAGACTGATCCGCGCCCTCGCCGCTGTCACACCCCCCGCCTAACTTCCCCCTGCGAACACGCGCAACGTCACCCGCGCCCCTATTATTATGCCCACACGACCCATGACCACACCCACCTCCCGCCGCACCCCCGCCCACTACCGCGGTTGCCTGCTCGGCGGCGCGGTCGGCGACGCGCTCGGCGCGCCGGTCGAATTCCTCGACCTCGCCGCGATCCGGGCGACGTACGGGCCCGACGGGATCGCCGACTTCGACGAGGAGTACGGCCGCGTCGGCGCGATCACCGACGACACGCAGATGACGCTCTTCACCGCCGAGGGGCTGCTGCGCGCGCTCGCCCGCTGGAGCGACCGCGGGATCTGGAACCCCGCGGCCGTCGTCCACCGGGCGTACCTCCGATGGCTCCACACGCAGGGGATGGAGCCGCTCGACCTCCTCGGATCGGACCCGGTCGACGGCTGGCTCGTCCAGGTGCCGGAACTCCACGCCCGCCGCGGCCCGGGCCATACCTGCCTGTCCGCCCTGCGGAGCGGCCTGATGGGGACGATCGAGCGGCCGATCAACGACAGCAAAGGGTGCGGCGGGATCATGCGCGCGGCTCCGGTCGGGCTGGTCGCAAACGAGGCGAACGTCTTCCGCCTCGGCTGCGAAACCGCCGCGATCACCCACGGCCACCCCAGCGGCTACCTCGCCGCCGGCTGCCTCGCCGCGATCATCCACGGGATCGTCGAGGGCCGGTCGCTGGGCGACGCCGTGAACGACGCGCTCGACGTCGTCGCCACCTACCCCGGCTCCGACGAGTGCGTCCGCGCGCTCCAGGCCGCGATCCGCGCCGCCCGCACCACCGCGCCCTCCGCCGAGACCGTCGAACGGCTCGGCGCCGGCTGGGTCGCCGAGGAAGCCCTCGCCATCGCCGTCTACTGCGCCCTCGTCGCAGGCGACGACTTCGCCGCCGGCGTCCGCCTCGCCGTCAACCACTCCGGCGACAGCGACAGCACCGGCGCGATCACCGGCAACATACTCGGCGCGCTCCTGGGCGAGGACGCGATCCCGGAGGGGTGGCGCGAGCGCGTCGAGCTGCGCGATACGATCCTCCGGCTCGCCGACGACCTCTTCGCCGGCTGGAGCGGCGACATCGAGTGGATGGACCGGTATCCGGGGTGGTAGCGACGAACGGCCGCGCCGGGAGCCGGGGAGCCAGCGGGTAGCAACCCCGGTGTCTAACGTGGTATGATTGTGCCGATGACCGAGTTTGCCCAAGGCACCCGGCTGGTCCCCCACGACCCCGACTGGCCGCGACGGTTCGAGGAGACGACGGCGGAGGAGCGCGAGGCGTACGCGCGGGCGAGATCGGCGTTCGTCGGGCGGGTGATCGAGAAGGCGGTGGAGGAGGGGGGATCCGAGAGGGGTGTGAGCGCGTCGCTTCAGCAGAGTGTCAGCACCCACGGCTAGATTACAATCGCCGGAACTGCCGTCGCACGAACGTTTGACCCGGTGGGGAAACCGGGCTCGGCCCGCTCGCTGTCAGCGCCAATCGCCGAGACATGACGGAAAGAGAGTTCGGAAAAGAGCTCGCCAGACGTATTCGCGCGCGGATCGGCCCAGATCTCGAGGTCGAGACGAAACGGAGCCTCCTCTACACCCTGTCGTTCGACGACCAGGGTCGCCTGAAGTTGGGGCAGAACCCGAATCGGGA
>CALBZE010000083.1 GCA_937889645.1 uncultured bacterium | reverse complement strand
GGGGGGCGGGGGGGCGGGGGGGCGGGGGCGCGGGCGACGTTGGTGTGGAAACTTGGCAGGCGTGGGCGAGTGAATAGGCGCTTGCTCGATTTGCCCCCGCTAACGTGCAAATGCAGCAGGCGGGAGACGGGTGGGATGTTTGCCACCCCATATGCGCAAAAATATAACGGGGAGGAACGCAGAGGGCGCTCCGTGCTGAGTTTGCACACGCCGGCGCCGGCGGAGGCGCCGGGTGCCACGTTTCGGCCGCACGGCAAGACCGGGGTACCCCCTGGAACGTTCCCATGCCCCCCTGAGCCCCGAGCCCTAGGCCCTGAGCCCTGACCCCCCAGACCGTCCGCCGCCCCGTAGCGCCCCCACACACATCATCCCATATTCCAACCAACTCCGCCCTGCCTCTCCTGCCAGACAGGGCGTGTCCCGCCGGTGCCGACCGCGCGAGCACCGGGACACCTCGTCGGCGCGGCGCTCGACGTATGGAAGGACTCTACTGGTTCTCGTTGATCGTCGGCGGCGGTCTCCTCGCCGTGTCCGCCCTCGGCGATGTCTTCGGCGGCGCCGTGGACGCCGATGCCGACATCGACGTCGACGACACCGACGCGTTCCGGATCTTCTCGATCCGCAACGCCACCTACTTCGTCTTCGCGTTCGGCGCGACGGGGCTGCTCCTCGAATGGATGTGGGGCGGTGCGCGATCGGCGCTCGCCGCGATTGTCGCAGCCGCCGTCGGCTTCACGTCCGTCGCCCTCGCGGCGGCGGCATTCGCCTACGTGCGCAGGCACGACAGCGGCACGCGCCCGTCCGACGAGAGCTTCGTCGGCACGACGGGCCGCGTCTCGCTCGCCCTCGCCCGGGACCGGTCCGGGCGCGTGGTCGTGCGACGCGGCAACCGCGAGTTCGAGCTCCGCGCACGCGCCTTCGACCCCGACGCGCCCGGGTCGGAGCGCTGGACCCGCGTCGTCGTGGTCGCGATCGAGGACGGCACGGCGCTCGTCGCTCCGCTCGAGGAGCCGAACGCGTGATCGGCATCGACGCGGCGGTTCGCGCCGCGCCCTCCTCGAAGCTTTGGAACGGGGGCATGACCCGCCCCGGATTCACACTCTGAACCGGAGTGCAGGCGATGGAGCAGATCCTGGAGAGCATCGGGAACGTCGGCATCGTCGGCGGCGTCGTCGTCCTCGTCGCCGTGCTGTTCCTGATCCTGGCGATCAAGAGCCTGATCGTCATCGTGCCGCCGAACGAGGCGGCGGTGATCACGGGCCGCAAGCGACGTCTCCCCGACGGCCAGATCGTCGGCTACCGCACCGTGATCGGCGGGAGCACGCTGCGCATCCCGATCATCGAGCGGGTCCAGCACCTGTCGCTCGAGACGATCCCGCTCGAACTGACGGTCTCGAACGCCTTCTCCAAGGGGAACATCCCGCTCACGGTGCAGGCGATCGCGAACGTGAAGATCGCGTCGGAGCCGGAGACGGATTTCAACAACGCGGTCGAGCGGCTGCTCGGGAAGAGCGAGGGCGAGATCGCCGCGCTCGCGCGCGAGACGCTGATGGGTAACCTGCGCGGCGTACTCGCCACCCTGACGCCCGAGGAGGTCAACGAGAACCGGCTCAAGTTCGCGGAGAGCCTAGCCGCCGAGGCGGAGGAGGACCTCAAGAAACTCGGCTTCTCGCTCGACGTGCTGAAGATCCAGAACGTCTCCGACGAGGCCGGCTACCTGGATGCGATCGGCCGCAAGAAGACCGCGATCGTGAAGAAGGAGGCGGAGGTCGCCGAGGCCGAGAACGAGGCCGAGACCCGTCGCATGCAGGCCGAGTACCGGCAGATGGCCGAGACGGCCGAGGCCGAGGCCGCGATCCGGATCGCCGAGGCACAGAACCGCCTGCGCGTGCGCCAGGCCGAGCTCGCCCGCGACGCCGAGACCGCCGAGCGCCTCGCCCGCGTCGCCGCCGAGCAGGCCGAGATCGAGGCCCGCCGCGAGCTCGAGGCGCGCCGCGTCGAGACCGAACGCCAGCGCCTCGCCGCCGACGTCGTCGCGCCCGCCGAGGCCGAGCGCCAGGCCGCCGAGGCCCGCGCCAAGGCCGCCGCCGCGCCGATCATCGAGACCGGCCGCGCGCAGGCCGAAGCGCTCCGCGCGCTCCGCGAACAGATCGAGAGCGGCCCGAACGGCTTCGCGATCTTCATCGCCGAAAAGCTCCCGCAACTGCTCGGCCTCACCGCCGACGCCGTCCGCGACATGGACGTCGAACGCCTCGTCGTCGTCGACTCCGGCGACGGCCACGGCCTCGCCAACGCGGCGAACCAAAAAGTGCTCGCCGCCGTCTCGATTCTCGAGCAGTTCGCGGCGACGTACGGCATCAGCGTCGAGGAGATCCTCCGCGCCGCCACCCGGCGGGTGGGCGCGCCGGCGGAGAAGGAGCCGGTCGTGGCTGGCGGCGACTGAGCGGGGGCATCCCCCCGCACCGCCGCCCCCGGGGCCTAGAGCTAGGGCCTAGGGCTCAGGGCCTAGGGCTCAGGGCCTAGGGCTCAGGGAACGGCCCGCCGCCTCCGGCGGACGCCCGCCTGAGCCCTGAGCCCCAAGCCCTATGCCCTGAACCCCCGAGCCCTCCCCCTGGTATCCCCCTTGCCGCATACCCCCACCGAAGCACCGACTCCGCCGCGACCCAGGGGGTACGCCACTTGCCCACCCGGCCACGCATCATTGGATTCCTGGGAGTGCTCTCCCTCGCCGGCCTGGCCTGGTTGCTCTGGCAGCGGTGCGGCGTGGGGGGGTGCCCGGAGATCGAACGGCTGGACGGGTACGTGCCGGACCGCGCGGCCGTCGTCCTCGACCGCAACGGTGTAGAACTCGCCCGGCTCTACGTCGTCCAGCGCGAGATCATCCCCCTCGACTCCCTCCCGCCCCACGTACCCGCGGCGTTCGTCGCGATCGAGGACCAGCGCTTCTGGCAGCACAGCGGGATCGACTGGCGACGCGCCTTCGGCGCGCTCCTCGCCAACGTCCGCTCGCTCGGCGTCCGGCAAGGGTTCAGCACGATCACCATGCAGCTCGCCCGCAACGCGTTCCCCGACCGGCTTCCGTACACCGAACGCACGCTCGGCCGCAAGCTCGCGGAAATGCGCGTCGCGACGGCGATCGAGGAGCGTTACACCAAGCGCCAGATCCTCGAGCTGTACCTGAACCATATTTATTTCGGCCGCGGCGCGTGGGGGATCGAGGCGGCTGCGCGCGAATACTTTCGCAAGCCGGCGTCGACGCTCACCCTGGCCGAGGCCGCGCTCCTCGCCGGGATGGTCACCGCGCCGAACCAGCTCGACCCGCACCGCAACCCGGTCCTCGCGTATCGCCGGCGTTGGGTCGTGCTGCACCAGATGTGGCGGCAGGGGTTGATCACGGAGGACGAAGCGAACGAAGCGGACGACGCGCCGCTCGTGACCGCGGAGGCGACGGCCGACGCCGGCGACCTCGCGCCGTACTTCGTCGAGGAGGTCCGCAACTACATGGAGCGCGAGATCGGCGACGCGCTCTACGCCGGCGGCTACACGATCCACACGACGCTGGACGCGCGGGCCCAGGCGGTCGCCGAGGCCGAGCTGCGCGCGCTCCTCGCGGAGATGGAAGCCGGGCAGTACGGCCCCTGGGAGCACCCCGTCTACGACGACACCGCGGCCGCCCGCCCGGACGGCACGCCGTACCTCCAGGGCGCGGTCCTGGTGCTGGACGCGGCGACGGGCGACGTCCTCGCGATGGTCGGCGGGCGGGACTTCTCGCATTCGCGTTTCAACCGCGCGGTCGGCGCGTGGCGCCAGCCGGCGAGCACGTTCAAGCCGTTCATCTACGCCGCCGCGATCATGGCCGGCTACTCGCCCGCGGACCAGCTGGACGACTCGCCGATCCGCCGCGACCTGGGCGGCGGGCGGGTCTGGGCGCCGCGCAACTACGACGGCCGCTACGCGGAGTCGATCTCGCTGCGCGATGCGCTCGTCGTCTCGAGCAACACGGCGACGATCCGGCTGGCCGAGGCGGTCGGCTTCGACCGCGTCGCGGAGCTCGCCGGGCGGATGGGGCTGCGCGGCCCGTTCCCGCGCGTCCCGTCGCTCGCGCTCGGGATCGCGGAGGCGACGCCGCTCGAGCTGGCCGCCGCGTACGCCGCGTTCGCGACCCTCGGCAGCCGGCCGGAGCCGCGCATCGTGTCGGTCGTCCGGCGCCCGGACGGCACCGAGGTCTGGCGTCAGGACCCGAAGGTCGAGGCCGTGCTCGACCCCGGCGTCGCCTTCTTGATCACGGACATCCTGCGCGACGTGGTCGACCGTGGGACCGGCACCGCCGTGCGGCTCGCGGGGTACCGCGGCCCCGCGGCCGGGAAGACCGGCACGACCAACAACTCGGTCGACTACTGGTTCGCGGGGTATACGCCGAGCCGGGTCGCGGTCGTGTGGATCGGGTTCGACCTGCCGCGGCCGATCATCCGGGGCACGGCGGGCGACCGCGTCGCGCCTAGGCTCTGGGGTCGGATCATGCGACGCATCGCGCCACGGGGCGAGGCGGGGTGGGCGATGCCGGCGTCGGTGCTCGAGCTGCGCGTCGACGATGCCGGGCGCGTTTACCGCCCCGATTGCGTCTTCGACGGCGTCGCCCGCACCGAGTACTTCCTGGCGACCACGGTGCGCGACGTCGCGTGTGGCACGCCGCGGCCGCGGCCGAGGGGCCGGGCCCGGCCACGCGTCGCGACCGACACGCTCGCGGTCCCCGCTGCCACCCCGCCGCCCGCGAGGTGATGCGATGCGCCCCGGCCCTGCTCGCCCCGTCGCCCCGCTGCTCCGCGGGCTCACCGGCGTCGAAGCGCCGGCCGGGGCGGGCGAGGTCCGAGCGCGGCGCATCGTCTTCGACGCGCGGGAGGTCGAGCCCGGCGACCTCTTCGTCGCGCTCCGCGGCCGCCGGACCGACGGGCACCTGTTCGTGGGGGAGGCCGTGCGGAGGGGCGCGGCGGCGGTGGTGGTCGAGCACGGCGCCGCGGTCGATGCGGCGGCGCCGGCGTTCCGCGTGCCCGACACCCGCCGCGCCCTGGCCGAGCTGGCCGCCGCGTGGTACGGCTGGCCTGGCCGGCGACTCCGCCTCGTCGGGATCACCGGCTCGTTCGGCAAGACAGGGACGCTGAACATGCTCGACGCGATCCTCGGGCGCGCCGGCGTGTGCGCGGGGATCATCGGCTCGGACTTCCTCGGGATGCGGCTCCCCGGCGAGCCGCACGAGCCGCAGCAGCTCACCACGCCGGACCCCCTCGCGCTGCACGACGCACTCGCCCGCGTCGCCGCGGCGGGGTGCACCGTCTGCGCCATGGAGGTGACCAGCCAGGGGCTGGTCCAGGACCGGATCCACGGCCTCGACTTCGCGCTCGGCGTCTTCACCTGCATCGCGCCCCTCGAGCACGGGGACTACCACGGCTCTTTCCGCCGCTATGTCGAGGCGAAGTCGCGCTTCCTCGACCACGTCCGCCCGGACGGCGTCGTCGTCTACCCGCGCGACGAGCGGATCGTCGGCCGGCTGGTCGAGGCGAGTCCGGTCACGGGCGTGGCGTGCGGCCCCGGCCGCGGCGCGAGCGTGCGGGTCCGGCGACGTCGCCACGGCGCGCGCGGGTGCAGCATTCTCCTGGATGTCGCCCGGCCGATCCCGACGGTCGACGGCGGCACGGTCCCGCCCGGCCGCATCCCGATCGGGCTCGGGCTGCTCGGCCGGTCGAACGCGCGCAACGCTGCGCTCGCGGCCGTCGCCGGGCTCTGCCTGGGCGCTTCGCCGGAGCAGGTCCGCGAAGGGCTCGCCGCCGTGCGCCCGCCGCCGCGGCGGCTCCAGTACGAGCGCTGCGGCCGCTTCGCGCTCCTCGACGACACCGCGACGCACCCCGACGCGCTCTGCGTCCTGTTCGACGTTGTCGCCGGGCTCCGCCGCAACCGGGTACACCTCGTCGCCGCGATCCGCGGCGGCCGCGGCGTCGAGCTCAACCGCCGCTACGGCGAGACCATCGCGATCTGGTCGCGTCGGCTGCGGTTCGACTCGCTGACGGCGACGAGCAGCCGCGAGGCCGTGGACGCCGCCAACCGCGTCGCCGACGACGAGCGCGAGGCGTTCCTCGACGCGCTGCGGGTCGGCGGCGTCGACGTCGTGCACCACGACCGCCTCGACGACGCGATCCGCCACACGCTCGACCGCATCAGCGACCGCGACCTGCTCGTGCTCATCGGGACGCAGGGGATGCACGGCGGGGCGGAGCTGGTGCGGAGGTGGGCGGAAGGCGGGTGACCGGGCGACCCCACCCGTGCCGTTGTCAGCCGGTCGCGCTACCTTGGGGGGCGAGTGCGACGCCAGGGGGAGGCGACCCGGCGGGCCCGGACCGGCCGCGTCGCCCCCCGGCCGGGCGCCAAGGCGGCCCGCGTCGCCCCGCAACACACGACCGTCACGAGCCGACTGCCCGTGAAGATCCTCTGCTGCGGTGATGTTCACATCGGCCGCCGCTCGGCGCGACTGCCGGAGCACGTCGACGGCCGCGAGGTCTCGAGCGCCGCGTGCTGGACGCGGATCGTCGACCTCGCGCTCGCCGAGAAGGTCGACGTCGTCGCCCTGAGCGGCGACGTCGTCGACCAGGCGAACCGGTACTACGAGGCGACCGGCCCGCTCGAGGCCGGGATCCGCCGCCTCGCCGAGGCCGGGATTCTGACCGTCGCCGTCGCCGGCAACCACGACCACGACGTCTTCCCGCGCCTCGCCGACGAGCTCGGCGGCGACCGGTTCCGGCTCCTGGGGCGCGGCGGGCGCTGGGAGCGGGTGACTGCACGCCGCGGGGGCGAGGCAATCCATGTGGTCGGCTGGTCGTTTCCGGAGGCGCGCGTCCGCGAGAGCCCCCTCGGCTCGTTCGCGCTCGGCTCGCCGGGCGACGACGCGCCCGTCCTCGGCCTCCTCCACGCCGACCTCGACCAGCCCGGGAGCGACTATGCGCCTGTCTCGCTCGCCGAGCTGCGCGCCGCGCCGGTCGACTTCTGGCTCCTCGGCCACATCCACGCGCCGCGGCTGTTCGAGGAGCCCGGCGCCGCGCCAGTCCTCTACCCCGGCTCGCCGCAGGCGCTCGACCCGGGCGAGCCGGGCGCGCACGGCGTCTGGATCGTGGAGGTCGGGCCCGGGCGCTCGTTCCGCGCGCGCATGGTCCCGCTCTCCTCGGTGCGCTACGACGCCGTCGAGGTCGATGTCGACGGCGTGGCCGACCCGGCGGAGGTCGACCGGCGCGTGACGACGGCGCTGCGTGCGCACCTCGCGGACGTTGCCTCGGGCGGCGACGCGCTCCGCCACCTGAGTTGCCGGCTCCGCGTCGTGGGCCGGACGCCGCTGCACCGCTCGATCGCCGCGCGGCTCGAGGCGCTCCGCACCGACCTCGAGCTCGGCTCCGGGCCGGTCGCGGGGTACGTCGAGAGCGTAGAGGTCCGGACTCGCCCGGCGCGCGACCTGGCGGAGCTGGCACAGGGGAACGACCCCGTCGGGTTGCTCGCGCGGTTGCTGCTCGCGCTGGAGGCGGGCGGGGAGGGCAGGGATGAGGCGGCGACCGCAGCCGGTGCGGCAGGAGAGAGCAGGGGGAAGGCGGCGCCCCCGGCCGACGCGGGCGCGCCGATCGGTGCCGGCGTCGCGGTGTCGGAGGATTTGGAGCCGCTCCTCCGCGACGCGGCCGCCGCGGTCCAGGACGTCTACGCCGCGAAGCCCTACCTCGGCCTGGGCGACGACGTCGACGCCCGCGCCGTCGCCGCTGGAGCGCTTGCGCGCCAGGCCGCGCTCCTACTCGACGAGCTGCTCGCGCAGAAGGAGGGCGCATGAGCCGCGACGCGCTCCGCTTCGAACGCGTCGCCATCCGCCGCATGCCCGGCGTGGACGACGGCGGCTACCGCCTCGACGACCTCTCGCCCGGCGTGAACGTCGTCCACGGGCCGAACGCGTCGGGGAAGACGACGACGGCGCGCGCGATCGAGGCGCTCCTCTGGCCACGCGCGGCCGCGCCCGACCGGGCGTCGCTGGCGGGATGGTTCCGCGTCGCCGGCGACGAGTGGTACGTCGAATCGGAGGCCGGGCGCGCGCGGTGGCAGCGCGGCGGCGCGGACGCGTCCGCGCCGCCGCTCCCGCCCGCGGAGACGCGCGACCGCTACCGCCTCTCGCTCCACGAACTCCTCGCCGCCGAGGACCGCGCCCTCGCCGAAGAAATCCTCCGCGAGTCCGCCGGCGGCTACGACCTCGCCCGCGCGGCCGACGCGATCGGCGCGCAGGACGGCGCATCGCGTCGCTCCAAGGAGCTGGCCGCGCTCAAGGCCGCGCGCGAGAAGGTGCGCCAGGCCGAGGCGCGCCACGCCGAGCTGCGCGAGGACGAGCGCGAGCTGGCGACGCTTCGCGAACGCGCTTCCGCCGCCGCCCGGGCCGCCGACCGCGTCCGCCTCCTCGAGCTCGCGATCGAGCACGCCGGCGCCGTCACTGACGAGGCCGACGCCCGCCGCGCGCTGGACGCGTTCCCGGCCGCCATGGCAAGCCTCAAAGGCGACGAGGCCGATCGCCTCGAGACGATTCGCGCAAAGCTCGACGACGCGCGCGAACGGCACGCCCGCGCCGCCGGCGACCTCGAGGCCGCGGAGGCCGAGCGCCGGGACGCCGGACTCCCCGACGACGGCGTGCCGCACCAGACGATCACCGCGCTGCGAGCGCGTGCCGCGAAGCTGGACGAGCTGCGCCGCGATATCGGGGCCCTCGAGCGCGAGCTCGACGACGCGGTCGCCAGGCGCGACGCGGTCGCGCGCGACATCGACGCCGCGTGGACGGAGACGGGCGCGGTGGAGGGCGCCGCCGCCATCGACCAGCTCGCCGACTTCGCCCGCGACGCCGCGGACCTCCTCGGCCGCAAAGCCGCGGCGGACGCGGAGCTCCGGTGGCTCGGCGAGGACGTCGGTGCGGACGATGGGGCGGCGGCCGACGCCCTCGCGGAAGGCGCCGCGTTGCTCCGTCGCTGGCTCCGCGCCGGCGGCGACGCCGATGCGGCCGGGGAGGGGCGCAGCGAGCGCCGTCTGCGCGCGCTCGGCGTGGTGATCGGGGTGCTGCTTTTCGCGACGTCGCTCGCCGGTGCGTGGCTCGCCGGAGTCGCGTTCCCCGGCACGTGGGTCGGGCGCGCCATCGGGATCGCGCTCGCGCTCGTCGCCCTGGTGATCCTCGGCATCTTCCTGCGCCGCACACCCGCGGCCGCCGATGCGCGCGCCGTACACCGCGCCGAGTTCGAACGGTTGCGGCTCGACCGGTGGGGCGTCGAAGGGCCCGGCCGCTGGACCGAGAGCGACGTCGCCGCCGCGCTCGACCGCCTCGAACGGCGAGTCGCCGAGGCGCGGCTGGATGCCGAGCGCGCCCGCCGCCGCGCGGACCTGGCCAGACGGCGCGCCGACCTCGACCCCGCGCTCGACGACCTCGAACGCCGCCGCGCCGCGATCGCGGCCCGGCTCGGCGTCCGCCCCGAGACCGACCCCGGCAAACTGGTCTGGCTCGCCCAGGGGATCGCCCGCTGGCACGACGCTGCCACGGCCGTCGCCGGCGTCGAGGCGAAGCTCGCCCACGCGCGGGCGCAGTTCGACGCCGCGCTGGCCGAGGCGTGGGAGCGGATCGCGCCGTATGTGCCGTGCGGGGTCATGCCCGGGGCCGAACCCGCGGCCGCCGTCGCGGATTTCTCTGCCGCCGTCGCCGACCTCGAACGCCGCCGGGAGGCCCACTCCCGGGCGAGCGCCGCCGCGAACGACGCGCGCCGTCGCCTGGCCGACGCCGAGACGACGATCGCCGCGCTCGAAGCCGAGCGCCGCGCGCTACTCGACCGCCTCGGCCTCGGCCCCGACGACGAACCCGTCGTCCGCGACTGGTGCGACCGCTTCGACGCCTACCGCGAGGCCGCCGATCGGCTCGCCCACGCGACCCGCCGCCGGCAGGAGACGCTCGATCGCCTCGCCCGCGAGCCCGGCTACGAGCCCGGCCTCGAGGCGCACGACGTCGCCGCGCTCCACGACGCCCTCGCCGCCGCGCGCGGCGAGGCCGACGAGGCGCAAGAGCTTCGCGACCGCATCGCCCGGATCGAGGAGCGGATCGACCAGGCCAAGCGCGGCCACGACCTCGAGGCCGCACTCGCGGAGCTCGCCCGCGCCCGCGACGCGTTGCGCGAGGCGCGCGAGCGGGATGTCGACGCCGTCGTCGCCGGCACGCTCGTCCGCTTCATCCAGCGCGCGACCCGGGACCAGCACCGCCCCGACGTGTTCCACCGCGCCCGCGAGCTGTTCGCCCGCATCACGCACGGCCGCTACCGCCTCGACTTCGACGACGGCGAGCCGCCCGCGTTCCGCGCCTACGACACGACGACCGGCGTCGGCCGCGCGCTCGACGAACTCTCCAGCGGCACGCGCGTCCAGCTCCTCCTCGCCGTCCGCATCGCCTTCGTCGAGAGCCAGGAGACCGGCGCGCGCCTGCCGCTCCTCTTCGACGAGACGCTCGGCAACAGCGACGACGACCGCGCCCGCGCCATCATGGAGACCGCCGTCGCCCTCGCCGCCGACGGCCGCCAGGTCTTCTACTTCACCGCCCAGCCCGACGAGGTGGGAAAGTGGCGCGGCGTGCTCCAGAGCCGGCCCGACGTCCCCGCCCGCTTCATCGACCTCGCCCACGTGCGGCGGATCGCCCGCGACGGCCAGGCGACGCCGCTCCCCGTCGTCGACCCGCCGGCGACGTCGATCCCCGCGCCCGCCGGCGCGTCGTACCTCGAGTACGGCCGCGTCCTCGGCGTCCCGCCGATCGACGTCCACGCCGACCCCGAGACGGCGCACCTCTGGCACCTTCTCGACGATCCGGAGCGCCTCCATCGGCTCCTCTCGCTCCGCGTCGAGACGTGGGGCGCGCTCCGTAACCTCGTCGAACACGGCGGGCTTACGCTGCTGGGCGACGACGCGGCTGCCTACGCCCGCGCCGGAGCCGCCGCCCGCGCGCTCGCGGCCGCCGTCGCCGCCGCCAGGATCGGCCGCGGCCGACCCGTCGACCGCGCCGTGCTCGCCGAGTCCGGCGCGATCACCGGCGCCTTCCTCGACGCCGTCGACGAACTGTGCCGGGAACTCCGCGGCGACGCCGCACGGCTGATCGACGCGCTCGAGCAGCGGCGGATCCCGCGCTTCCGCACGAGCGCCTGCGACGCGCTGCGTGAATACCTCGAGCGCCACGGCTACCTCGACCCGCGCGACCGGCTCTCGCCCGACGAGGTCCGCGCCCGCGTGATCGGCGCGGTCGCACGCGACATCGAGCGCGGGCTCATCGGGATCGAGATCGTCGACCGCATCGTCGCCGCCTGCACCATCGCGACCGGGTCCGGGCACTCCTCCCCTGACGCGTCGACGGCCGCCAACCTCGCCTCGGAGGCCGGATGATCGAGATCGAACGTCGCTTCCTGTGCCGCGTCGTCGAGCCGGACGTGCTGCGGACGGCGTCGCGCCGCGCCGAGATCCGCCAGGGCTACATCACCCGCGGCGAGCCGGCCGTGCGCATCCGCGCCCGCGACGGTCAGTACCTGCTCACGATCAAAGCCGGCCGTGGCCGCGTGCGGAGCGAGGTAGAGATCGGCGTCGACGAAGAGACCGCCCGCGCACTCTTCGAGTTGGCGGGCGACCGGCGGCTGGAGAAGGTCCGCTACGTGATCGATCGGTGGGAAATCGACATCTTCCGTGGCCCCCTGGAGGGACTCGCCATCGCGGAGGTCGAGCTCGACGCGCCCGACGAGCCGCTCCCGCCCGCGCCACCCGGAATCGCCCTCCTCCGTGAGGTCACCGACGACCCCACATTCACCAACCAGCACCTCGCGCACCTCACACCGGAAAGCGCACGACGCTTGGTTGGGAGGTTGGAGGAGTGTGACGGGTTGGGTTGAGGGGAGGGCAACGCTCCGGATGACCGCCGCCGCGGGTACTTGGGCTTGGGGCTCAGGGCTTGGGGCTCAGGGCTCAGGGCTCAGGGCTCGGGGCTCGGGGCTCGGGGCACGGGGCACGGGGCACGGGGCACGGGGCACGGGGCACGGGGCACGGGGCACGGGGCAGCGGCCGGGGTGGCCGGGGGCGCCAGCGACGTTCGTGTGGAAACATCCCAAGAGTGGGCGTGTGAATGGACGCTTGCTCGATTTGCCCTCCCTAATGCGGAAATGCAGCAGGCGGGAGACGGGTGGGATGTTTGCCACCCTACATGCGCAAATATTGCGGGCAGGTACGCAGAGGGCGCTCCGTGCTGCGTTTGCACACGCCGGCGCCGGTGGAGGCGCCGGAAGAGAGGTTTCGGCCGCCCGGCGAGTCTCGCGCACCCCCAAAACGCTCCGACACCCCCCTGAGCCCCGAGCCCTGAGCCCTGAGCCCTCAAAACCTCACCACCGGCACCGTGACCCCAACCCCACGGCCGCGCTCCTCCACCAGCATCTGCACCACGACCGCCGCCACGTCGTACCAGAAGTGGTGGAAGATCGACTCCCGGATGCTCCAATCGTTGCGGCGCGTCAGCCACCCTTCGTAAAGCGCCCACGCGGTGATCGCCGCCGCGAACGCGCCCGCCTGCTCGAGGTGCAGCGCACCGAAGATCCCGGCCTGGGCCGCGTTCGAGAGCCAGAACCGCTGGCCCATGTTCTGGTACAGGACCGGGAACAGCCACCCGCGGAAGAGCGCTTCCTCGCTCACGCCGGCGTTGTACGAGAGCGACGTCGCAAACGCCGCGTCCTGCGCACGGAACGGCTCGTACGCGACGCCCGATTGCCGCGTGCTGACCACCATTGCGGCGACGAGGCCGGTGTACGCCAGGTGCGCCCACGTCGTCGGGCGACGCAGGAACTCGGGATCGAACGGCGCCGTGAGCAGGTCGCCCAGCGTCTCGTGCGTCGTCAGGAATTCGTATTTCCCCTGTCGTTGCAGCGACGGGACCGCCCGCCGGAACGCATCCCACGCGCTGAGGAACCCGGCCGACTGGACGACGTGCGTCGCCTCGTACTCGAGCTGGTCGCGCCCATGGCGCGGGAAGCCGCTCCACCCCGTGCCGTCGTCGGCCCAGGCGGCCACCGCCGCCCCGCCGACCGCCGTGCCCGTGTACCCCATGCCTGGCCAGTACGCACCGTGCAGGTACTGACCGAGCCCGGGGGCAACGATGCTCGCGGCCGGGATCACGAACTGCGCGCCGATCTTCGGCTTCCGGGGCACCGTGTCGCCCGCCGTCTGCGCCGCGACCGGCGCCGCGACGGCGAGAACGAGCAGCAGGGCCGGGAGTCGATGGGCGCGGCGGAGTCGGCGCCTACGTTGGGCAGTCGCGAGTTCGGTCCGATTCGCCATTGCGCTCTTCGTGTGTACCTCGGTTCCGGCGACGGGGCCTGGTGACGCAGTCCCGTGGCCGATAACTTGCCACGGTCGTGATCGCGCGGCAAACCCCGGAGGCCCGACGACCCGGCGACCCTGCGGCACGAGACGAGCCTGGGCGCCACTCTTCCGCATACCGGAGCACTCCATGATGCCGAAACGGAATACGCACCTCTGGCTGGCCGCCGCGCTCCTCGTGGCCGGTTGTGCGACGGTCTCCGAACTGATCCGCGTCGAGCCGCCGCGCTTCGAGGCGGCCGAAGACCGTCGCTCCGAGCTGCGCCTCCTCGGCCCGTCCTCGACCCGGCCGCTCGGCGGCGCCGCGATCCGCATCTGGACGCGCGTCCAGAACCCCAACGCCTTCGGCCTGACCCTTTCCACCCTGGAGGGCGACCTGCTCCTCGAGGGCGCGCGCGCCGCGGCCGTCGATCTCCCGCTCGGGCTCCCGCTCCGCGCGCAGCAGGACACCGTCGTCCCGATCGACGTCACCATCAGCTTCGCCGACGTCCCCGGCCTGGCCGATGCCGCCGTGCGTTTCCTCACCGAGCGCACCGTCGCGTACCGATTGGACGGCCGGTTCGCCGTCGACGCCGGCCCGTTCGGCCGCCCGACCTTCGGACCGACGACGCTGCTGCGCGGTGAGCTGGACGTGCGACGGCAATAGAGGGGAGCGCCGGCGGCGCGGCTTCATCTTCGACGAGTGGCTCTACGATCCGAGCTGGGTCGACGGCCGCGAACTCGGTCGTGGCCGCGGCGTCGTGCACGCGGCGATCGACCGGCTGCCGCCGCCGGACCCGAAGGTCGGTTATCGGTACGTGAAGGTCAGCCCGCAGGGGCACCTGTGGGTCCGCCGGCCCGGCCGCGAAGAGATGGATGTCGAGTACCTCGAGCTCTACGCCCTGGAAGGTGCGGAGCGCGCCCCCACCCGCGTGATCGCGGACGACGGGGCCGGCCAGGAGCAGCCGACCCGCGCACTGCCGGCCGAGACGATGGCCACGATCCGCTCCACGCTCGAGAACCTCGCGACCATGCAGGAGGTGTACTACGCCTCGGGCAACGGCAGGTACGCCAGCGACGTGGAACAGCTCGGCGGCTGGGAGGCGCCGGAGGATCTGCTCATCCGGATCGTGAACGCGTCGCCCCGCGGCCGCCAGGCCGCCACCCTCCCGCGCCGGCCGAAGGCCCGGCTCCACCCGCCGCCGAAGGCGGCTCCCCCGCGGCGCCGAGGGCGCCGCCACCCGCCCCGCAGGGGCCGCCTCCCGCCGGCCGCGCCAGCGGCCGGCTGCCCCCCGCGCCGCGAAGCGGTGCCGCCCCCCGCCGCGCGCAGCGCGGCCGCGCCCGCACGCGAAGCGTGCCGCTGGTCCCCGCCGCTACCCGGCCAGCGCCACCACCGTCACGCCCGCGCCGGCCCGATGTCCACCACGATCTCCCGCCACTTCCCCTGCCTGAACCGCCCCACGCTCAGCGTCCCGCGCGTGATGTGCCCGAGCATGATCGCGAGCCAGATGTCGCCCGGCTCCAACCCTCGCGTCTGCTGGAACAGGTAGCACAGCCCGAGCGGCACGGCGATCTGCGAGATGAGCGAGATGTAGAGCGGGCTCCTCGTGTCGCCCGTCCCCTGCAGCCCGCCCGTGTACACGAGTGCCAGCGTCAGGAAGAAGCTCGAGACGGTCAGGAACCGCAGCAGCTGCACGCCCAGCTCGGCGACGCCCGGGTCGGTCATCCCGAACGCGCCCAGCAGCACGTGCGGGATCGTGAGGAAGAGCAGCCCGAGCGTGCCCGCGCCGGTAAGCCCGATCCGCGACGCGACCGAGACCGCCCGCGTCGCCCGGTCGACCCGCCGCGCGCCCAGGTTCTGCCCCACGACCGCCGCCGTCGCGCCCATGATCCCGATCGCCATCATGCTGACGAGCGAGAAGATCTCCGTGTAGGCGACGGCGTAAGCCGCCTGCGCCTCCGCGCTCTGCTCGAGCGAGCCGATGAAGCGCAGCAGCAGCACCCCGCCCACGTTCATCGCCACGCCCTGGATCCCCGTCGGTAGACCGAACCGGAACAGCGCGCGGATCACCTCCCAGTCCGGCTTCAGGCTCATCCCGCGCGGGAAGGCGACGACCCAGCGCCCGCGGCGTAGCGCGTAGAGCGCGTACAGGCTCGCGCCCCCGGTCGCCAGCGCCGTCCCGATCGCCGCGCCGGCCGTCCCCAGCGCCGGCACCGGCCCCAGCCCCGGGATCAGGATCACGTTCAGCGCGATGTTCACGACCGTCACCACCACGCCGTACCGCAGCGGCGTCCTGGCATCGCCCGCCGAACGCAGCGCGCCGCCCAGCATGAAGAAGAACATCGTGCCGAAGCTGCACAGGAACATGATCCGCAGGTACGGCAGCGCCTCCGCCTGCACCTTCGGCGCGGCGTTGACCAGCCCGAGCAGCGCCGGCGCCGCGAAGTAGCCGACCGGCGCGAGGACCAGGATCGACAGCGCGGCGGACGTGATGAACGCCTGGTAGACCGTGCGGTTCACCTTCTCCTCGTCGCCCGCGCCGGCGAACCGGGCGACCAACACGCCCATCCCCGTGTACAGCGATGAGATGAAGACGACGACGACCAGGAAGATCTGAAGGCTCACCCCGATCGCCGCGTTCCCCGTGTACCCCACGAAATGGCCGACCATCGCGTGGTCGACCATCCCCTGCAGTCCGCCGATCAGGTTGTGCAGCATCGTCGGCCAGGCGAGCTTCCAGACGGCCGGGAGGATGGGGCCTTCGACGATCGAGCGGTCGAAGCGTCGTCCCGCCCCCCGCGGCGTCGCACCACCGGACGCCGAGACTTCGGGCGAGGACGACGGCGACTCCGACGAGGGCGGCTCGGCATGACGAGCGGCCGCGGGCTGGGTTCCCGCGGCCGCGCTCGATTCCGTCTCGCCGGGCGACGGGTTGTGTTCGAGAGTGTCGGATCGTGCGTCGGATGTCGGCATGAACATATCCTCGCGCAGGCCGCGCGCCCGCGCAAGGGCGCCTCAGATGCCGCCGGCCATCCGGTTCATGAACGCGCGTTCGTCGGGCGTGAGCGACCGCGCGCCCGCCTCGTCCAGCTTGTGCAGGATCCGCTCGACTTCCGCTCGGTTGATCTCGTGCAGCATCTCGAGCCGGATCCGGCGCCACTGCTCCTCTTCACGACGCATCGCACCGGAGACGATCTCCGCCGCCTTCTGCGCCGTCGCCCACGCGGTCTTCTGCCGACGCCGCGACCACCACCGCAGGTACGCCCACCCGCCGACGAAACCGCCCAGGTGCGCGAAGTGCGCGATCCCGCCCCCGGCGCCCACGACACCGAAGTAGAGCGACAGCGTCGCGAGCCCGGCCACGAAGAATCGCGCCTGGATAGGCAGCACGCCCCAGATGTAGATGTCGTCCGTCGGCCAGAAGCGCGCGAAACCGTACATGATCCCGTACACCGCGCCCGACGCGCCCACCACCGCCGCCATCGGCGCGAAGAAGAACGACAGCACCGCGCCGCCGATCCCGCTCAGGAAATACAGCTGCAGGAACGCCCGCGAGCCGAGCCGAACCTCGAGCCGCGGCCCGAAGAAGAACAGGCCGATCATGTTGAAGAACAGGTGGCCGAACCCGGCGTGCAGGAACATGTAGGTCACGACCGTCCACGGCCGCACCAGCACCCACGCGGGCACGAACATCCATGCGCGGTACAGCTCCGGCACCGCATACGTCACCACGAACACGACCACGTTGGCGACGATCAGCCGCCTCACCCAATACGTCATCTCGCCTCGCGTCACTCGCCCCACGGTCCGTCCGTGGCGGCCGTCGACGATAACATACACCATCGACCGCCCCGGCGCTCCGGCCGCGCGGCACCGCGCGCGAGTCGAGACCGCCGCCGCGACGGCGCCCGGCCGTTACGGCGACGCCGCCTGGAGCCGCATGGCGAGCGACTCGAGCCGCGCGATCAGCTCGTCCGTCCGCGGGTCGTGCGCCCGCATCGCCGCGAGAAGCCGTTCCTGGTACGCCTGGACCTGCCGCATCACGTCCTCGCGCTGCATCGCCGCCGCCTGCGCCGGCTGCAACTCTTGCTGCAGCCGCTGCGCTTCCGCGATCAACGCCTGCACCCGCGCCGTGTCCTGCCGTTCCTGCGCTTGCCGGAGCTCGCCGGCGATCTGCCGCAGCCGGTCCAGGCGCCCCCGGCTCCGCGGGTCCACCTCCACCATCGCCCGCTCCACCGCCGCCTGCACCGACTGCCGCTGCCGTCTCAGCCCCTCGTTCGCCGCCAGCGTCGCCTCCTGGATCCGCTCCAGCTCCTCGCCCACCCGCTGGAGCTCCATCAGCATCTGCCGCACGCTGTCCGGAACCGGCGGCGCCGGCTGCGGCGTCTGCGCCCGACCCGGCACCGCCACCGCCAGCGACCCCGCCACGAGCGCCAGCACCACCGCTCCGTTTCGCCACGATCCTCTCATTCCCGCCTTCCTTGCCCAGGATTACGACACCCCCACCCCCACGCCGACGACTCGCGCCCACGCGCCCCGCCGCACGAATGGTCTCCCAGTTCAGAGGGCGTGCCATTGACGGGTGCGGCGCCATGAAGGGTCTCGTGCGGACGAGATGTATCGCGGGTGGTTGGGGGGTAGGTGTCGGGTGTTGGGGCTCGGGGCTCGGGGCTTGGGGCTCAGGGTGGTGTCGGAGCGTTGTTGGGGTGCGCGGGACTCGCCAGGCGGCCGAAGCCTCTCCTCCGGCGCCTCCACCGGCGCCGGCGTGTGCAAACCCGGCACGGAACACCCTCATTTTTCCTCCCCGCTACTTTTGCACAGATATCGTGGCAAACATCCCACCCGTTCACGCCTGCTGCATTTCCGCATTAGGGAGGGAAAACCGAGCGACTGTCGATTCACGCGCCCACGCCCGGGAAGTTTCCACACCGACGCCGCCCGCAATCCCGGCCGCCGCCCCGAGCCCCACGCCCTGAGCCCTGAGCCCCAGGCCCTGAGCCCCAGGCCCTGAGCCCTAGGCCCTGAGCCCTAGGCCCTGAGCCC
>CALBZE010000082.1 GCA_937889645.1 uncultured bacterium | reverse complement strand
CACTACGAGCGCTTCATCGACGAGTCGCTCTCGCAGGCGAACAACATCACGACGGGCCGGATCTACCGTGACGTGATCACGAAGGAGCGGCGCGGCGACTACCTCGGCGCGACGGTGCAGGTCATCCCGCACATCACGGACGAGATCAAGGCGGCGGTGCGGCGGCTGGCGGCGAACCACGACGTCGTGATCACCGAGATCGGCGGGACCGTCGGCGACATCGAATCGCTGCCGTTCCTGGAGGCCATCCGTCAGTTCCGGCGGGATGTCGGCCGCGAGCACACGCTCTTCGTGCACGTGACGCTGATCCCGTACATCGCGGCGGCGGGCGAGCTGAAGACGAAGCCGACGCAGCACTCGGTGCGGGAGTTGATGGAGATCGGTATCCAGCCGGACATTCTGGTGTGCCGCTCGGACCGGCCGCTGGACCCGGACCTCAAGCGGAAGATCGCGCTCTTCACCAACGTCGAGGTCCCGGCGGTCGTCGAGGCGCGGGACGTCGAGACGATCTACGAGGTCCCGCTCGTCTTCCACGAACAGAAGCTGGACCAGTACATCGTCGAGAAGCTCGGGCTGCGCAGCGACGAGCCGGACCTGGGCCCGTGGAAGGCGATGGTCCAGAAGATCAAGACGCCCAAGAACGGGTCGGTGCGCATCGCCGTGGTCGGGAAGTACACGGCGCTGGTCGATGCGTACAAGTCGGTGCAAGAGGCGTTGATCCACGGCGGCATCGCGAACGACGTCGGCGTCGAGATCGATTGGCTGTCGAGCGAGGCGTTCGAGGACGGCGCGAAGTCGAATCGGCTCGAGGGGTACGACGGACTCCTCATCCCCGGCGGCTTCGGCGTGCGGGGCGTCGAAGGGATGCTGCACGCGATTCGGAAGGCGCGCGAGGACAAGATCCCGTTCTTCGGGATCTGCCTGGGGCTGCAGTGCGCGGTGATCGAGTTCGCGCGGAACGTGTGCGGGCTGCGTGCGGCCCATTCGGTGGAGTTCGTGAGCGACACACCGGAGCCGGTCATCTGCCTCATGGACTCGCAGCGTCAGGTGACGGACATGGGCGGCACCATGCGGCTGGGTGCCTACCCGGCGCGACTGAGGGCCGGTTCGCGCGTCCATGAGATCTACGGGGTCCAGGAGATCAGCGAGCGCCATCGGCACCGGTACGAGGTCAACAACGCGTACCGGGACCTGATGGCGGAGCACGGGATGCGGTTCAGCGGCCTGTCGCCCGATGGCAACCTGGTGGAAATGATCGAGATCCCGGATCACCCATGGTTCATCGGGTGCCAGTTCCACCCGGAGCTGAAGTCGCGACCGATGCGTCCTCACCCGTTGTTCGCGTCGTTCATCCGGGCGGCGATGGAGCGGAAGGGACTCGTTCCGGTCGAGGAGCCGGCGCGGGCGGCGAAGCCCGCACCGGTGGCCCGATGATGGTGTCGCTCGGGGGCCCGGTGGGAGTGGACTCGCTCTTCCGCGCGGGTGGGCCGTTCTTCCTGATCGCGGGGCCGTGCGTCCTGGAGGACGACCGGCTGAACCTCGCGGTCGGCGAAGAGTTGGCGCGGATCTCGGAGTCGCTCGGGCTTCCGATCGTCTTCAAGGCGTCGTTCGACAAGGCGAACCGGAGCCGGGTCGACTCGCCCCGCGGCCCGGGGCTGGAGGAAGGACTCCGACGCCTCGCGCGCGTGCGCTCGGCGACCGGGCTTCCCGTGCTCACGGACATCCACGAGCCCTGGCAAGCCGGGCCCGCCGCGGAGGTGTGCGACGCGCTCCAGATCCCGGCGTTCCTGTGCCGGCAGACCGACCTGGTCACGGCGGTCGCGGCCACGGGTCGGCCGGTCAACATCAAGAAGGGGCAATGGATGGCGCCCGAGGAGATGGCCGGCGCCGTGGGGAAAGCACGCGCGGTCGGCAACGACGCCATCACCGTGACGGAGCGAGGCACCTTCCACGGCTACGGCGACCTCGTGGTCGACATGCGCTCGTTCGCGCGGATGCGCGAGGCGACGGGCGCGCCGGCGATCTTCGACGGCACGCACTCGGTGCAGCGACCGGGGCGCGCGGACGGCTCGAGCGGCGGCGACCCGGAGTTCGTCCCGGTCCTGGTTCGCGCGGCGGTCGCGGCCGGCGCCGACGGGCTATTCCTCGAGGTGCATCCGGAGCCGTCGCGGGCGCCGTCGGACGGAACGAACATGCTGCGCCTGGATCGCCTGCGGCCGCTCCTCGAGACGGTGCTGGCGATTCGGGAAGCCGTGGCCGGCGTGCCCGCGGGCGCGGCGTCCCCGGAGGCCGGCGGTGCATAGGCGGATCCCGCCCGAGCTCGCCCGCCGCGTCCGCCTCGTCGCACTCGATGTCGATGGCGTCTTGACCGACAACGGCGTCTACATCGGGCGGACGCAAGCGGGTGAGGCGGTCGAGCTCAAGAAGTTCGACATCACGGACGGGATCGGGATCGGGATGCTGCGGGCGGCCGGGCTGCCCGTCGCGCTCGTGAGCGGGCGGGAGTCGGAGGCCACCCGGATCCGTGCGGAAGAGCTCGGGATCGCGTGCTACCAGGATTCGAGCGCGAAGAAGCTCCCCGCGCTCGAGCGCCTGATGGCCGACCACGGCGTCGACTGGGAGCACGTCGCCTTCGTGGGCGACGACCTGGCCGACCTGGCCGTGCTCTGCCGCGTGGGGCTGCCGGTCGCGGTCGCGAACGCCGTGCCGGAGGTCAAGGCACTCGCACGCTGGCAGACCCGGCGGCGCGGCGGCGACGGCGCCGTTCGCGAGTTCGCCGAGGCGCTGCTCAAGGCGCGCGGAGAGTGGAGCCGCCTGGTCGTCGAGTACCAGCGGTCCCGTGAAGTCGTGGAGCCGAATCATGAGCGTTGAGGTCGACACCACCGCGGCGCGGCCGACCGTGGCGTCGGCCGCCATCCTGAACGACGACGAGCTGCTGAGGCGGGCCCGGAAGGTCATCCGGACCGAGGCGGAGGCGCTCGCCGCCCTCGAATCGCGTCTCGACGAGCGGTTCCTGCACGCCGTTCGCCTGGTGTTCGACGCGCCGGGCCGGGTGATCGTGAGCGGGATCGGCAAGAGCGGGATCATCGGCCGCAAGATCGCGGCGACGCTCACCTCGACCGGGACGCCGGCCATCTTCTTGCACCCGGTCGAGGGGCTGCACGGCGACCTCGGGATCGTCGGCCGCGGCGACGTGGCGATCCTCATCTCGAAGAGCGGCGAGTCCGAGGAGCTGAACGGCCTGATCGAGTACTTCACGCGACTCGGCGTCGCGATCATCGCGATGACGGGCCGCCTCGACTCCACGCTCGCGCACGCCGCGACCGTCGTCCTGGACTGCTCGGTCGCGGAGGAGGCGTGCCCCCACGACCTCGCGCCGACGACGTCGACCACGGCCACCCTCGCCCTCGGCGACGCTCTCGCCGTCGCGCTCCTGTTGCGCCGCGGATTTTCGCGCGAGGACTTCGCCCGTCTGCACCCCGGCGGCGCGCTCGGCCGCAAGCTCACGCTGCGGGTTCGGCACGTCATGCTCGTCGACGACGTCCCGTCGCTTCCGGAAAGCGCGACGATGCGGGAGTGCATCGTGCTCCTGGCCGAAAAGCGAGGCACGGTGCCGATCCTCGACGCCTCCTCGCGGGTAGTAGGCGTGGTCACCGCCGGGGATCTGACCCGCTTGATGGAGCGCCACCCGGATCCGCTCGGCGTCCCGGTATCCGAGGTCATGAACCGGACGCCCAAGGTCATCGGACCGGACGAGTTGGCGGCCGCCGCTGTCTTCCTCATGGAGAAGCACGGCATCATGGCGCTCCCCGTCGTCGACGACGAGCGGCGGCTCCTCGGCATCGTTCACCTGCACGACCTCATGCGGGCAGGCGCGGTATGATCCACAGGTCGGCGGGCTGGATGCTCTTGGCCTTGCTCACTGTCGCGTGCAGCGCGGGGGACCAGGGCCCGGTCGCGGGCGAGGAGTACGCGCGGCTGAAGGCGGACAACGTCGTCGTCGGGCTCGAGCAGTTCGTGACCAAGGACGGCATCCGTCAGGCGGTGCTCCGGGCCGACACGGGCTACGTCTACGAGCAGACGTACCGTGTCGAGCTCGCCAGGGTGCATCTGGTGCTGTTCCGCACCACCGGAGAGCAGGCGGCCGACTTGACGGCCGACGCGGGCGAGTTGAACCAGCGCACGCAGAAGATGGTCGCGCGGGGCAACGTCGTCCTCGTCACGGTGGACGGCAGGCGGATCGAGACGGAAGAGCTGCACTACGACCCGAACCTGGCGCGGATCTGGAGCGACGTGCGGACCGTGCATACACGCGATGGCGCGCAGCTGGTCGGGAGCAGCTTCCAGGCGAACCTGGACTCGAACGGCACGCTCCGGGACCTCGTACTCCGCGAGCCGCGCGGTCGGGCGGACGAGGTCGAGATCGGATTCTGATGCGACGGCGCTGGGCCCTGCTCCTGGCCTGCGCGGCGGCGTGGCCGGCCGCGTCGGCCCACGCCCAGATCAGCGCCCGGGACTGCGAGATCGTCGACGGGCGCGACCTTCGGGTGCTCAACCAGGGCATGCCGAACGAGCGCGCGATCCTGAGCGGGGACGCGCAGATCCGCTGTACCGGCGGCGTCCTCGTCCGCGCGGACACCATGATCAGCCACACGGCGGCCGGCCGCCGCGAGTTCGTGGGGAACGTCCTCTTCCAGGACTCGCTCAAGTCCCTCACGGCCGATCGTGTGGACTACGAGCACGCCGACGGCCGGGCCCTTGCCCGGGGCAACGTGATGCTCGTCGACCGCGTGGACGGTTCGGTCGTACGAGACGCCAGCGAGCTGGAGTACCTCCGGGAGACGCCGGACCGGCCGGAGAGTCGGGCGATTGTCCGGGGTCGGCCGCATGCGACGTTGTACCAGTCGAGGCCGGCGGCGGACACCGCGGGCTCGGCCGCCGCCGGCGAGCCGCCGCCGCCGCTCGAGATCGATGCCGACAGCATGGCGATCGTCGGAGAGCGGGTGTACCGCGCGATCGGCAACGTCGAGATGCAGCGCGGTGAGACCCACGGCACCGCCGGGGAAGCGGAGTTCGATCAGGTCGAACAGCGCGTGGTGCTCCTCGGCGAGGCGATCATCGAGGGCGAGGGCTTCACGCTGTCCGGCGAACGGCTCGTCGCATACCTGGCGGGCGAGCACCTCCGCGAGGTGCACGCGCTCGAGGAAGCGGTCCTCCTCGGGGAGGATCTGCGCATCGACGCGCCCGAGCTACAAGTTTACTTCCGCGATGGCGCGGTTCATCGGATGATCGCCATGCGGCTGCCGGCGGAGACGGGACCGGACTCGTCCGCGGCCGCCGCGGCCGACTCACTCGCCGCCGCGGCCGATACGCTCGTCACCGACGAAGCGCCGGCCGCGCCGCTCCGCACCGTCGGACCGCAGCCCAGGGCGACGGCCACGGAGTTCTGGCTCCTCGCCGACTCGATCGACGCATTGATCCCCGACCAACGACTGGAGCAGGTCGTCGCCGTGGGGAACGCCTACGGCGAGCGGGCGGCCGATTCCCTGACGGCGGCGCTCCCCGAGCTGGTCGGTCGGGACTGGCTGCGCGGAGACACGATCACGGGCTACTTCGTCGAAGCGCCGGCCGCGGACACGGTCGCGACGGACTCCACGTCCGACGGCCGGGCCAGGAATCGCGTGGCGCTCGAACGCCTCGTGGCCGTCGGCGAGGGCGGCAAGGCGCAGTCGCTCTACAGGATTCGCGAGGAGGGGAAGGACCGGCCCGGTGTGAACTATCTGACGGCCAACCGGATCATGCTCTTCCTGCGGGACGGGGAAGTCGTGAGCGTGGAGGCCGTCGGCCCGGTTCGAGGGTATCACCTTCAGCCGAAAGAAGATCGGGGAGGTGGTCGGGAGCCCGACGCCACGCCGGACGTCGAAGTCCGTAAGGGGCCGCCACCGCAACGGTAAGGAATTTGCTGACTATGACCGAGCCGAATCTCGCGGGCGCCGTGTTCCCGGGCACGACGACGGATCTCGAGCCGGCACACGGCAGCACGCTCTCGGCCCGAGGGCTCGTCAAGGAGTTCCGTAAGAGGCGCGTGGTCAACAACGTCGATCTCCACGTGTCGCAGGGCGAGATCGTCGGGTTGCTGGGGCCGAACGGGGCGGGGAAGACGACCACGTTCTACATGATCGTCGGGCTGATCTCGCCGGACGAAGGGCACGTCTACCTCGACGACGTCGAGCTGACGGATGTGCCGATGTACCGGCGGGCTCGGAAGGGGATCGGCTACCTCGCGCAGGAGCCGTCGATCTTCCGTAAGCTGACGGTCGAGGAAAACATCCTCGCGATCCTCGAGACGTTGCCGCTCTCGAAAGCCGAGCGGCGGGAGCGCCTCGAGACTCTGCTGGACGAGTTGTCGATCAAGCACCTGCGCAAGTCCAAGGCGTACTCGCTCTCCGGTGGGGAGCGCCGGCGCCTGGAGATCACGCGGGCGCTGGTGAGCAACCCGAAGTTCATGCTGCTGGATGAGCCGTTCGCCGGCGTGGACCCGATCGCCGTCCACGACATCCAGCAGATCGTGGCGGGGCTCCGCCACCGCGGGATCGGAGTGATCATCACCGATCACAACGTCGAGCAGACGCTCGACATCGTGGATCGGGCGTATATCATGTACGACGGTCGCGTGCGGGTCTCGGGCACCGTCGCCGAACTGGTCTGGAACGACGAGGTTGCCGAGATCTATTTCGGCCCGACGCTGACGGCGCGCATGCGCGAACGTTATCGCCGACCGGAAGTGGTATGAGTATCAAGACAGGACTCTACCAGGGCACGCAGCTCCGGCAGGAGATGAAGATCAATCCTCGCCTGTATCAGGCGATGGATCTTCTTTACATGCCGCTCCTCGACCTGCAGCAGCACATCAAGCAGGAGCTGCTCAACAACCCGTTCCTCGAGCTCGAGGAGCCGCCGGTCTCCCCCGAGGAAGAGGCCGCGATCAAGGACAAGGAGAAGCAGAAGGAAGAGAAGGAACAAGAAGAGCAGATCGACTGGGAGGAGATCCTCCTCGACGGCTTCGAGGCCGGCGGCCGCCGGGCCGAGTACGAGGAGAAGGAGTACTACGAGCCGGTGCCGGTCGAGACACGGGACCTGGCCGACCACCTCCGCGATCAGCTCGTACTGCTCCGCCTCTCCGAGCGGCAGATGCTCCTCGGCGAGGAGATCATCGGGAACATCGACGACAACGGCTACCTGTCGTGCTCGCTCGAGGAGGTCCTCGAGGGGCTGAACGAGTGGGTGCAGAAGGAGGGGGCGAACTGGGCGCAGGATGGCGAGCCGCTCGAGCCGTTCACGCTCGAGGAGGCGGAGGAGATGCTCCGCGTCATCCAGGGCTTCGATCCGCCGGGGATCGCCGCGCGCGATCTCCGGGAGTGCCTGCTCCTCCAGCTCGCGGACGCGGGGAAAGAGGACACGCTCGCGTACCGGATCGTCCGCGATTACTTCGAGCAGCTCATCAACCACCGGTGGTCCGAGATCTCGAAGGAGCTCTCGATCACGCCGAAGGACGTCCAGTCGGCCGCGGACGAGGTGGCGAAGCTGGATCCGAAGCCGGGGATCAAGTACTCGAGCCCCTCGGACAACTACATCACGCCGGACCTGATCGTCGAGAAGATCGACGGGGAGTACCTGGTCTTCCTGAACGACACGAGCCTGCCGCGGCTCAAGCTCTCGCGCGCCTACCGCGAGATCGCCAAGGACAAGAACAAGTTCCAGGGCGAGAACAAGGAGTTCATCTCGAGCAAGCTGAACAGCGCCAACTGGATGATCCAGGCGATCGAGCAGCGGCGCCAGACGATGCTCAAGGTGATGAACTTCATCGTCGACCGGCAGCGGGAATTCTTCGAGAAGGGCGTGCAGTACCTCAAGCCGCTGACGCTGCGGGAAGTGGCAGAGGTGATCAACATGCACGAGTCGACGGTCTCGCGGGTGACGAACGAGAAGTACGTCCAGACGCCGCGGGGCGTGCTCCCGCTCAAGTTCTTCTTCTCTAGCGGGCTGTCGACGACGTCGGGCGAGGACGTGAGCGCGCGCGGGATCAAGGCGCGGATCCAGAAGCTCGTCGCCGAGGAGGACCCGAAGCGGCCCCTGACCGACCAGGCGATCGTGAACATCCTCAAGGAGGAGGGGATCCAGATCGCGCGGCGTACGGTGGCGAAGTACCGGGACCAGCTCGGCGTCCTGTCGGCGCGGATGCGCAAACGCGTTTGACGGACGAATGGCCGTGGAAGCGATGCTGCCCACCCAGGAAGAGTTGCGCCTCTCCGACACGGCGAGGCGCAACTTCGTCGTTGTCATCCCGGCCTACAACGAGGTCGAGAACATCCCTGACCTGATCCGCGAACTCCGTGCGACGTTCGACCGCTACGGCCTCGAGGGCGAGGTCGTCCTCGTCGACGACGGGTCGACGGACGGCACGGCGGAGGTGGCTCGGGCCCAAGCGGCCGGGTGGGACCGCTTCCGGGTCGTGAGCCACCGCCGCAACTTCGGCAAGACGGAGGCGCTGCTCACGGGCGCCGACGCTTCGGAAGGCGACGTCATCATCCTCTACGACGCGGACCTGCAGCACCTGCCCGACGAGATCCCACGCTTCCTTGCCAAGATCGACGAAGGGTGGGACATCGTCACGGGTCGCAAGGTCGGGCGGTACGAGAAGCAGGCCGTCTCGGGGATCTACAATCGCCTCAGCCGCCGCCTCTTCGACGTCCCGGTCTCGGACCTGAACTCGATGAAGGCGTTTCGCCGGGAGGTCCTCGACGAAGTCCACCTGCGACACGACTGGCACCGCTTCTTCGTCGTCCTGGCCTACGCCCGTGGATTCTCGATGACCGAGATCCCGATCGCGCTCCACCCGCGGCGGCACGGCCAGTCGAAGTACTCGGGGCGCGGCCGCATCGTGGTCGGGTTCCTGGACCTCGTCTCCGTGGCGTTCTTTCTCTTCTTCTCCCGCAAGCCGATGCTCCTCTTCGGCGTGAGCGGGCTTGTGCTGGCGGCGCTCGGGGTCGTGGTCGGCCTGACCACCGTGGCCCTGCGCATTGCCCATCTGATGCCGCCGTTCGGCTACCGGCCGCTCCTCTACCTCGTCATCCTCCTGGAAACACTTGGTTTCCTGCTCTTCGGCTTCGGCTTTCTGGCCGAGCTGACGGCCCAGCAGCACGCCGAACTCGAAGCCCTGCACCGAAAGCTGGACCGTCGCGCGCGATCCTGACGGCGACGCGCCGCTCGCGAGAGCTGTGAGGCGCACGCAACGAGCGTGGGACACCCACCGCCTCGCGCCTGCTGGCCATGCTCTTGCGCACCGTGGGGTCGGGAACCCGTTCCACGGACAGGAGGGCGATCATGGCGAACGAGGAAAGCCACCGTGACGATGTGCGGGAACGCTTCGAGGCGTGGGCGCGGGAAGAGGCGCAGAATCGATGGCCGGACGCGCGAGTGCGTTATCGGAGCCGGGCTCCCAATGGTAGCCACCACTGGGAGATCGCTGCGCCGGGCGTCGGCGAGTTCTGGCTGGCCGCGACCGACGACGTCCTGGAAGATCCCGCCGAAGTCGACGCCGCCATGGACCGCCTCAGCTCCGTCGGGTGGCTGGACCGGCTTCCGGACGTCCCGGGTCATGGCGTCCAGGTGAAGCCGGGTGGGCGAATCTTCCAGTGGGATCCCGAGCGGGACGACACGCACGGCTTTTTCGCGCCGTGAGCGGCGCGTCGTCCGCACGCCCGGGATGGGCCGCGCCGGTACGGGATTGGCTACGTCGGCGTCGGATCAGGTGCGGCGGCGCGTGATTGGCCGCGGTCGATGATCAGCCGCGGCGGCGCGTGATCAGGCGCGCCGGCAAACGAACGCGAACTGATACGTGAGGCGCAACGGGAGCACCCACCATGCGATCCGGACCGCGAGCCGCTTGAGGCGTGACCGGAACGGCTTGGTGTGCCAGGGCTCCTTGGCGACGGAGACCACGCGAAGCCCGGCGCCCTCGAGGAAGCGGCGCCATTCGTCCAGATCGAGGAGGAGCTCGGACGCGGCCTGTTGCTCCGTGCCAGCGCGGCCCGTGAGGGACCAGCCGAGGAAGCGACGGTTGGGCACGACGACCAGCGCGGTGCCGTCCGGTCGCAAGACCCTGGCGACCTCGCGTGCGCCGGCGGCCGGATCGGCGAAGTGCTCGAGGCTGCCGAGGCAGGTGACGGCGTCGAACGACGCATCAGCGAACGGCAGCGCTTCGCCCGCGCCGATGAGGAGCCCGGCGCGGGGAAGACGGCGCCTGGCGAGCCGGACGGCCTCCTCCACGATCTCGATCCCCGTCGGTCGTGCGCCGCGGCGAGCCGCGGCCTCCAGGAAGAAGCCTTCACCACAACCGACGTCCAGCAAGCGATCCCCCGGCTCGAGATCGAGGAACGGGAGGTACGCGCGGTAATCCCGCAAGGCGCCGGGCGGCGCGGCGTAGCGATCGCGGTAGAAGTCGATCAGCCGGTCGAGCGTGGCGGTCATGTCAGCGTCACCGTGTTCGACTCGGCCCGCGCCTCGCGGCGGGCGCGGAGGAGGATCAGCGCAGGAAGGACATCGCCCGCGACCGACCAGACGCGGGCCGCGAGCGCAAGGGCCGCGGCGACGCCGAGCGGGACGTCCAGAGCGGCCACGAGGAGTACGGCCATCGCGCCATCCTTCGCGCCCAGACCGGCCGGCGCGATCACCGCGGCGTAACCTGCAAGGAACGACAGGGCGTAGGTGGCGGTGAGGGCGGGGAATTGGAGCGCCGTGGTTTCCGCCACGCTGCCGATGAACAGCTGGAACGCGACGCCGAAACCCAGCCACATGAGTGCGCACATGCCCACGAGGACGACGCCGTCGAGCCAGCCGGCCGTCCACTCGCCCAGGGGGCGGCGCGTCAGCCGCGACACGACGCCGAGTGCCGCGTTGAAGAACTTGGGGTGCACGCTCAGGAGGAGGAGCGGCGCGCTCGCGCGCAACCACGGAACCACGTCGCCCAGCGCGCCGAAGGCTGCGGCCGGCAGCAGGTACACGCCCACCAGCGCGGCCGCGGCCGCGGCAAGCGCCATGTACGCCATCAGCGACGTGATGCCGACCAGCGCCGGGATCCCCGACGCCCGGCTCATCTCCGCGACGCCCACGAACTGCCAGATCTTGCCGGGGATGTAACGGCCGAGACTGGAAAGGAACCAGATGCGCAGCAGGTCGAGGAACCGGACGCGGTGCCCGAGATGTCGGAGCACGCTCGCCCAGATCGCGACGCCGCCGGCCAGCACGGCGACGAGCGCGACGAGCGACGCCGCGAGACCGATCGGTTCGACGCTCCAGTCGAACGCCGCCAACTGCTCGCGCTGATCGACGAGGGCGCGGCCGAGGAAGTAGAACGCGGCCCCGATGAACAGCGCCGCGCCCACCCGGCGTAGGACCGCCCGCATCGCCACCCCTAGGCCGAGGCCCTCCGTCGACGTTCCTGCCAGAGAACGCCGGCGCCGAAGAGGAGGAGGCCGATCCACGTGGCCAGGGAGATCCGGAATCCCGCCTCGAGGCTTCGTGGCTCGAAGCGGAAGTGGATCGTGTGCTCACCCGGTCCCACCGGCACGGCCCGGAAGGTGTGGTTCGCCCGGAGGATCGTCGCCGGCTCGCCGTCGACGGTCGCGGTCCAGTCCGGGTAGTAGTTGTCGCTCAGCACCAGGTATCCGCTGTCGTTGGTCGTGACCTCGACGACGACCTCGGACGGCTCGTATCGCACGACGCGGGCGCTCCCCTCGAACGCCGCCGCATCCGCGGCCGTGACGGGTGGCTCGTCGTAGAGCAGCACCTCGCGCGACGGATCGAAGGCGTCCGAGCGCATGCGCTCCAGCGCCTGATCGAGCCCCTCCACCCGGATCGCCCGGGGCACGACGTACGCCCGCGGTAGCGCCATCCGGTTCTCGTAGACGACGGCCGTGGCCCCGGTACGGGTGCGGCCCTGGAAGACCGGCGTCAGGAACGGGACGTCCAGCTGCGCACGCGTGAGCACGTAGCGAGCGTTGGCCATGGCCATGAACGCGGGATAGCGCTGGATGTTGTGCTGGTCGGTGTAGCTGTGCTCGCCCGCCCCCAGGAATTCATTGAAGCTGTGGAGCTGGTTGCCATGCTCGCCGGCGATCAGCTCGATCCCGAAGAGCGTGAGATAGTCGTCCTGCGGCAGATCCGGCAGCACATACACCCGGAACGGCCCAGGCTGCGTGCGCAGGAAGTTGGCGACCTCGTCCGGTGCGAAAAGGACCGAGGGCTCGGGCACCGTCTCGAAGAACTTCTTGTCGACCACCCACAGGTCGATCACGGCCGTCAGCGCCAACAGGAGGCCGGCGGCACGCGTGGACAGGGCGCCCCGAAGCCAGAGCCACAGCCCGCCCGCGGAAAGAGCGAGGAACAGCGCGAAGCGCCAGACGCCCTTGACGTACTCGGGGTGGTTGGCCGCGGCCATCATCGACCGGTACGCCTCGAGCGACGTCGGCGAGCCGCCGACGCTTTCGGGTGTGGTGGCCAGGGCGGCGAGACCCCAGAGCGCGACGGCGCCGAGCGCACCCAATCCTATGTTGCGCACCACGCCGAGCTCGCGCTCGGCGGCGGTGCGTTCGGACGGGGACCGGGAAGACCGGGCCTCCCTCAGATCGGTCAGGCGCTCCAGCGCGAGCCCGGCCAGGACCACGAGGGACAGCGTGACGAGGTAGAACGCAATGGACGGCGCGCGGAACTTGTCCACCCCGGGGAGCAACTCGTAGTACAGGCGGTAGATCGGGGTGTGCGCGCCGTAGCACATCGTCAGCGCGAACGCGGCGAGGCCGCCGAAGAACCAGGCGTAGCGATTGCGCCGGAGCAGATAGACCGCGACAACGATCAGGAGGAGTGTCAGCGCGCCGGCGTATTCGGTGTGTAGCTTGATCCCGTTCTGACCCCAGTAGTTGTCGAGGATCCCGATCCACTCCGGAACGGCGAGGCCAACCGTCTCCTCGGGCGGCATCGCCCACGATGTGGCGTAGGCATACCCGCGCCCACCTTCAACCCCTCGTGGAGATGCGGAGACGTAACCCAGGAAGGGAAGGAAGTTTACGGCCGCCATCGCGAAGCCGATCGCGAGGGTCAGCGCCCCGCCACCCAGGCGCGCGCCGAGGGTCGCGAGTGTGAGCCCGGACCGACGCTGCCACAATACGAAGACCGCGAAGAGCCCGCCTGCCAGGAGGAGGTAGTACGAGCTCTGGATCTGGAACGAAAGCATGGCCGTCCCGATCACGACCCCGGCCAGCACGAACCAGCGCCACCCTCCCAGCCGGATCCCCCGATGGAGCGCGTAGAGGAAGAGCGGCGCGAGCGTCGCCACGATGGCGCGCCCGTCGTGGCCGCCGTAGATGAACGAGATCAGATAGCCCGAGAACATGTAGAGGAGCCCGCCGAGATAGGCAGGCATCCTCTTCACGCCGATCTCCCGGAGGAGGAGGTATCCGCCCACGCCCGCGAGGAAGTAGTGCACCACGAAAATGATCGCCAGGTGCCGGTACGTGGGCACGCCGCCGAGCCGCAACAGCAGCGTCAGCGGATGGTAGGTGTCCATCGGATTGGCGAAGAAGGGCGCGCCACCGTACACGTGGGGGAGCCATTTGGGCAGTTCGCCGGCAGCGAATCGCTGCGTGACGAACTCCTCCCACATGTACGCCACGGCCAGGTAGTCCGTGCCGAAGATCTGCATCCCGGGCATGAGCGCTGGGAAGAAGAAAAGCACCGAAAGCGCCAGGTAGCTGGCCAGCAGCCACGGGGTGGGGAAGAACTCGGTCGGCCCGCCCGCGGCCGTCGTCTCTCTCGCGGCCTCGGCCGGCCGGCTCGCCGTCTTCGTCTTCTGCGCCATGTCTCTCCCGTGTCCTCAATGTTCGCGCCGGGCCCCGGCCGCGAGGCTTTCGTAGAGCGATACGAGTCGCTCGATGATCGCCGGCCAGGAGAACTCCCGGTCCACGTGCGCCCGACCCGCCATGGCCAGAGCCCGCGCCCGTGCCGGATCTGCGACCATCCGCTCGATTGCCGAGGCCAGCGCCTGGGCGTCCGCGGGGGGCACCAGGATCCCCGTCTCGCCATCGCGAATCACGTCCACGATCCCGCCCGCGGCGCTCGCGATCACCGGCTTCCCGTAGGTGAGCGCCTCGACCAGCACGACGCCGAGACCCTCGGTGTCTCCCTTCGAGTCGACGATCGCCGGGAGCACGAACGCATCGCAGTCGGCGAAGCGCCGGGACAGCGCCTCCGCGGAAACGAAGCCGTCGAATGCGACGCGGTCGGCCAGGCCGAGCCGCCGGGCGCGCTCCTCCAGCTCTGCCCGCATCGGGCCATCGCCAACCACCCGTAGGTACACCGGGCGATCCGTCCGGAGCCGCGCGAGCGCGTCCAGAAGGTAATGGACGCCTTTCCGCTCGACCAGCCGCCCGACGAACAGCAGCTCGAACGGCGCGTCTGCGGGTTTGTCCGACGGTTCGACCCGGGCCGTCGGGGGTTCGATCGTCGCGCCGAAGGGGATTCGAACCACGTCACGATCGTACACGCTCCGAATCATCCCGGCCGTGTACGTCGAATTCGCCGTGACCGCATCGGCGGTCCGGACGAAATGGCGGAGCAGAGGGGTGAGGAGCGGCCACCGCCCCCGCGTCCACGTCAGCTCCACACCGTGGAAGGTGAGTACGACGGGAACGCCGGCCCGCCACCGGGCCGCGAGGCCAAGGAGCGCATGCGGGATCGGCCAGTGGACGTGTACGACGTCGTAGCGTCCGGCCGCTGCGAGCCGCGCGGCCGCGCGCATTCCCGCCAGGACGTAGCCCGGCACGAGGCCGAGATAGGCGGGGCGGTCGCGGATCCGGTCCGGCGCCGTCTGGTCGTGCGTCAGGTCCTCCCACCGGCGAGGTGCGTAGCGGAATCGATACACCATGATGCCGCCGACCCGGCCGCTGCCGAGTCCTCGGTAGGAGGGCGCCAGGACGTCCACCTCGACGCCCGCCGCGCCGAGTCGACGGATCGTCTCCGTCATCCAGGGCGTGATGACATCCCCCTCGTGACGTGGGTACGCGGTCGCGATGTAGAGGACCCTCACTTGTTCCCGTGCGGTGAGATTCGTTAGATTCGGCAACCCCGGAAGCTAACCAGGAACACGTATAACTTCAAGACAGAATGGGAGATAGCGCGGGGCGCGCTCTGGTCATCATCCCGACGTACAACGAACGGGACAACATACGGCGCCTGGTCCCCGAAGTCCTCGGGCGGGACACGCGTTTCGATGTCCTCATCATCGACGACGCCTCGCCAGACGGCACGGGGGAGGTGGCCGACGCCATGGCGGCCGAAGATCCGCGCATCCACGTGCTTCACCGGGCGGGGAAACTCGGCCTCGGTACGGCGTACATCGAAGGGTTCCGCTGGGGGCTCGCGCGCGAGTACGAATATTTCTTCGAGATGGACGCGGACTTCTCCCACGATCCGGCCCATTTGCCCGCGTTCATGGAGGCGATCCAGAACGCCGACGTGGTCGTGGGCTCCCGCTACCAGGGAGGGCGGGTCACCGTCGTCAACTGGCCGATCGGGCGGCTGCTCCTCTCGTACTTCGCCAACCTCTACGCCCGGTTGATTACCGGCGTCCCCGTCGCGGACGCGACGAGCGGGTTCAAGTGCTTTCGCCGCAGGGTCCTGGAGTCGATCGACCTGGGTAGGGTCCGCTCCGAGGGGTACGCCTTCCAGATCGAGATGACGATGCGGGCGTGGAAGAAGGGATTCCGCATCAAGGAGATCCCGATCGTCTTCGCCGACCGCGACGTGGGCGTGTCGAAGATGTCCAAGCGCATCATCCTCGAGGCCGTGTGGCGGGTCTGGCACCTGCGGTTCCTCGACATGTTCCGGCGGCTCTGACGAGGAGGCTGGCTTGGCGATCCGGGACCTGCTCTGGGCATGCCCGCTGTGCGGGGCCGAAGGCGGGCTGCGTCCGGCGGGGAAGCGGGAGGTGTGCCGAGGGTGCGGCGCGCGTTACCGGCGGGGTCGCGGGGCGTCGATCGTCGCCGAAGCGCCGGACGGGACGATGCACGTGCACTCCGCGGCGGAGTGGGCCGACCGGCTGCCGGAGATCGAGCAGTACATGCAGCGCCTCGAACCGACAGGGCCCGACGGGGCGCTCCTCCGCTCCCGCGCGCGCGCCAAGACGGCGACGGGGGAGAGCGTGATCCGATTCGGCTCCGTCTACATGAATCGCATCGAACGGTTCGGGCCGGCGAAGGAAGGCGTGCTCGCGCTCCACGGCGACCGCGTCCGGTTCACGCCGGACGCCGGCGAGGCGGAGGAGTGGACGTTCGACGAGATCACGGCCGTCCAGCCCAGCTCCAGCACCCTCCAGATCAAGTCGCGCCGCCGACCGGTCGTTTCGTTCCGTTTCCCGGAGGACTCGGCCCGGTTCTGGGAGGAGGTCCTCTGCGCGGCGCTGCGCCGGCACTACCGGGCGACCGGCCGTGGCGAGATCATCGAGTTCCAGCCCCGAATCGCTACGCGATGACGCTGTACCGCCTGGCGCAGGGAATCGTTCGGGGCCTATGGCCCCTCATCGGACGCCTCGACGTCCGCGGGCTCGAGAACATCCCTACGTCCGGGCCGTTCCTCCTGGTCGCCAACCACCAGAGCATCCTGGACCCCATCCTCATCCAGGCGGTGTGTCCGCGGCCGGTCCACACCATGGCGAAAAGCACCCAGTTCACCTCGCCGATTTTCGCCTGGCTCATGCCGCGGCTCCTCTCGTTCCCGGTACGGCGATTCGAAATCGATCCGCAAGCGGTCCGGTACGCGCTCCGGAAGCTGCGAGAAGGGGAGCCGGTCGGGGTGTACGTCGAGGGGGAGCGGAGCTGGGACGGACGGCTGCAGCCGCCGCGCCTCGGCGCCGTCCGGCTCGTGCTCAAGGCCGGCGTCCCGGTCGTGCCGGTGTCCATCAGCGGCGCGTACGAGGCCTGGCCGCGCTGGCACCGGCAGCTCAGGCGCGCGCCGGTCCGCATCACGTTCGGCGAGCCGTTGAGGTTCCCGCGGCTCGATCGCCGGGCGGACCGGGAGGCTGCGCTCCCGGCAGCGGCAGACCGCCTGATGTCCGCGATCGCCGCCGAGCTCGATTGAGTCAGCCGTCCAGCCAGCCGAAAGACGGGGTGGTGGAGAACGTCTGTGTTTTTCCACACGAATTCCGCCCGCGAGTTTACATAATGCATATTATACGAAGTGGTGCGGGAGTTGCGTGAACACGTGCGGCGTGCGGCCGGGCCTCCCGCTTGCCGTCACGGCGGCGGCGGCCGACGGCGGCCCAGGTGGATGACGACGATGGCGCCTCCATCCCCCGGGCGGCCCGGTCGCCATGCTGTCCTGTTCCCGTCGTGGGCGTGCGACGAGTCTGACGCGGGACGTGCCCCGGCAGGTGCCGTGCGCGGCGCTCTCCCTGCCGGTGTCGGGGGTCGCGGGCCTCGTCGAAGGCGTCGAGGCCATGGACGTGGACGATCGAGGTTTCGTGCCGGGAGGCCGCTTTGGAGCGCGGAACCGAGCGCGGCGTGGCGGGAGGATCGTCTACGGACCGGGTATGGCGGACGGTGATCGCCGAGCCCGGCGGGTGGCGGCGGAGCGGCGGCCGCCACCCGAGGGCCCACCGGGATCGACGCTAGTTCTGGGCGCGGGCGCGGGCCTCTGCGCGGCGCATCTCGAATACGGCGGCGTCGGCGCTACCGTCCCGCGAGAGCGCGAGGAGGCGGTCGTAGAGCTGCGTTGCGCCGGCGGCGTCGCCGCGGTCCATTCGGATGCGTGCGGCCGCGTCGAGTGCTTCCACGCGCTCGTAGTCGAAGCGCGCGCGGTCGGCGATACGGAGGTAGAGTGCCTCGGCCTCGTCGACGCGTCCTGCTGACTCGAGCGCGGCGGCCTTGAGGAGCGCCGCCGTGGTGCCCAGCCCTTCCCCGATCGACTTCGCGACCGGGTCGACGGCGGCGATCGCCTTCTCCGGGTCGCCCTCGATCAGGTAGCTCTGCGCGAGGAGGATGCGGGCCTCTTTGGCGACCTCGCTGCTGCCGTGGGTCGCGAGGAACTCCTCGAGGTCACGGATGGCGAGCGCCGTGTTCCCGCTGGCGACGGTCTGCTGCACGGCCAGGAAGCGCGACTCGGCGGCGGCGCGTGCGGTCGCCTGGAAGTTCCGGACGTACGCGGCCACGAGGACCACGGCCACGAGGGACACGATACCGATCGTGAGAGCGCGGGAATGAGTCTTGGCCCACGCGGAGATTTCGAGGACCCGGGCGATGAAGGCATCGTCCGGCGTCGTAGCGGTCCGGTGGACGCGACCAGCAGTCGGGTGTCGTGCCATGCGGAAATCGGCGTCAGGGTCCGTAACGAATCCGCCCGCGGACCAGAGGTGACGCGGGCGGAGAGGCAAAGTCGCCTAACACGTTGAACTTAGCGAGGATTTCGGCATCTGTCAAGCACGCGCGGACGGGATCACGGTTGCCTGCCGGTCGCCTGTCCGGTGCCCTGGAGCTGGTCGACCTGGGAGGCCGGGACCTGCCGAACGCGCCCGAAATGGATGGGGCCGTTGCGGGTGTATCGTGGGACGCCGTACGCGGTGACGGTCGGCGCCCGTCTCCCATGCAACGCGAAGACGATGAGGTCATCTCCGCGTGGCGTATCGAGTTGGTGGTTTCCACCGGCTGGGACGGCGACGTACTGGACGCCGCCGGCCATGTAGGTGATCGGGCTGCCGTTGACGCCGGCGCCGGCGCGGAACTGCCAGAGGAGCTGACCGGTTTCCGCGTCGAAGGCGTCGAGGGTGCCGGTCCCCTGCCCGACGAAGACGAGGTCGCCGGCAGTGGCGAGAACGCCGCCGCTGGTCGGCGCCGGGAGCTGACGCTGCCAGCGGATCTCGCCCGTGCGGGGATCGATCGCCGACAGGATGCCGGCCTGGGGCTCTTCCGGGACGTGGACGAACCGGCCGCCGATCCAGAGCCGGCCGTCCTCGCGGGGTTGGAAGGCCCGGGTGTAGATCATCGGCTGGTGGAGCGCGGTCACGTAGACGAGCCCGGTGCGCGGGGAGAATGCCGTCGGTGACCAGTCGGCGCCGCCGTTCGCTCCGGGCAGTATGCGGATCCCCTCGGACGTGGGGTGCGTGAAGAGGTTCGCCTGCGGCACGAAGTTGTCCGAGCGCAGGACCGGCCGGCCGGTTGCGGCGTCGACGATGTAGAGCCAGCCGGTGCGCCCTGCGTGGGCGACCAGCTTCCGGGTGCCGTCGTAGATCAGCATCGGCGGAGCGCCGCCGCTCAGGTCCCAGACGTCGTGCGGGAGGTACTGGAAGAACCATCGCATGCGGCCGGTATCGCCGTCCAGCGCGACGATCGAGCCGGTGTAGAGGTTGTCGCCGGGCCGAACGGCGCCGTCCAACGCCGGCGCGGGGTTCTCGACGACGACGTAGAGCGTGTTCGAGGCTGGGTCGTACGCGGGCGTCGTCGTGACCGCACCCCCGCCCCGCTTCCAGGCGTCCGGACGCTTTCCCTGCTGCTCCTGCTCGAAGAGGATGTCTCGGCCGAGGGAGGTTCCGTAGGGGTCGGTCGGCTTCCACTCCCCCCACCAGCCGCCGCCCTGGCCGGGCTCGGGCACCGTGTACCACCGCCACACTTCCCTTCCCGTGCGAGCGTCGAACGCGGCGACGAACCCCCGGATCCCGTACTCGCCGCCGTCGACACCGACCACCACCTTCCCGCGGTACGCCAGCGGCGCCATCGTCTCGCTGTAGCCGTCCTCGGGATCCGCCACCTCAGTCTCCCAGACCACTTCCCCCGTCCGGTTGTTCAGCGCGATCAACCGCGCGTCGAGCGTGGCGACGAAGACCTTGTCGTCGTGCACCGCCACGCCCCGGTTGTCCGGGCCGCAGCACAGCATCGTGCGCTTCAGTTCCGGCACGAACTCCCACAGCCGCTCGCCCGTCGCGGCGTTCAGCGCGATCACGTGGCTCTCGGGAGTGGTCAGGTACATGGTGTTGTCCACCACGATCGGTGTCGTAGCGAACGATTCCGAGATCCCCGTCTGGTAGATCCACACCGGCACCAGGTCCGCCACGTTGCCGCGATTGATCTGCGAGAGCGACGAGTAGCGCTGGTTGTTGTACGCCCCGCCGTGGACCAGCCAGTTCTCCGCCGCTGCGTCGGCTCCGGCCAGCATCTGGTCGCTGACCCGTGTGTACGCCGGCTCGAGCGAGGCGGGTGCGGGCGTTCCCGCGCGTTCGCTCGCGGCGGGCTTCCGGTCCTCACCGTCTTCGCCGCAGCCGGCCGTCCCGGCGAACGCGATCGCGCCGATCAGGAGCGCGGAAGCGGAGATGCGAGGCCTCATTCTTTTCTCGCGAAAGAGTCGGGCCGTACGTGGCAGAAACACATGATTTCGCCGTCCAGAGGTCGCAAGACGGGTGCCATGTGGCTTGTGCTTTGCATGATTCCGCGGGCCGACGCGCACACGAGCAGGAGAGCAGAAACGCGGATGCGGACGAGGCACGGGAGGCGGTGGGCGCGTGCCGTCGCACCCCTCGCGATCCCGCTGCTCGCGGGTCTCGCCGGGGCGTGCGGGGCGAGGTCGGGCGCGGGGGACGAATTCTCGGCGCTGCAACGGTTTCAGGGTCGGGAGATCGACCGGGTCGTGTTCGTGGAGCCCGGCCCGTTTTCGGCCGACACGCTGATCCGGGTGACGGAGACGCAGCCGAGTCGGTGCAATCTCCTGGGTCTGCCGATCTGCATTCCGTTCACGTCGATCGGCGAGGAGCGGCATCGGCTGGACGTGGCGGCCGTGAGGCGCGACGTCGTGCGGCTGGAGGCGTTCTACCGTCAGAGCGGCTATTACGGCACGACGGTCGTTCCGGTGGTGGTCCCGGGAGAGGACGAGAATGTGGCGGTCGAGTTCGTGATCGACGTCGGGGATCCGGTGGTGTTGACGGCATTCGAGGTGGAGGGGCTGGAAGGGGTGGTGGATACGGCCGAGGTGCGGTCGAAGCTGCCGCTTCGAGTGGGTGAGCTGTTCGACCTGGGGGATTTCGCCGCGTCGGCCGATACGATCGAGGCGCGGCTGCTCGCGCTCGGCCATGCGCGCGCCGAGGTGCTGCGCAGCTACGACGTGGACACCGTGGCCGACGTGGCGACCGCGCGTCTGCTCGCCGTGCCGGGGCCGGTGGTGGTCGTGGACTCGATCATCGTGCGGGGTGCGGAGCGACTGGGGCGAACCACGGTCCTCCGCCAGCTGACGTTCGGCCGCGGCGACGTCCTACGGATCGGCGAGCTGGTGACGAGCCAACGCAATCTGTACTCGCTGGAGATCGTGGAGTTCGCCGTCGTGTCGATCGCGCCGGACTCGCTCCAGGCGACGCCCGGCGACAGCGCGCGGACGACGGTTCTCGTGCAGATCGCTGAGGGTCCGGTGCACGTCGTGGAGGCCGCGGTGGGGTTCGGGACGGTGGATTGCTTCCGGGGGCGCGTAGAGTGGGTGAGCCGGAGCTTCGGCGGTGGCGCGCGTCGCCTCGCGCTCCAGGCGAGCGTGAGCAAGATCGGGATAGGCGATCCGCTGGACGCGGGGTTCGGGGGCACGATCTGCCGCGCGTTCGAGGGCGATCCCTTCGGCGACGAGCTGGACTACCGGTTCAGCGCGGACCTGACGCAGCCGTACTTCCTGACGCCGCGCAATAGCGTTACGCTGAGCGTCTACGCGGAGCGCTTCTCGGAGCCCGACGTGTTCCAGCGCGAGGCCGAGGGCGCACGCGTGGCGGTGACGCACACCCTAGACCCACGGCAGACGTTGACGGTGGCGGTTGACGCCGAGCGCGGCAGGACCCTCGCCTCGCCCGCGGTGTTCTGCGTGGCGTTCCAGGTCTGCGAGCCGGGCGACGTCGCCGCACTCACCGAGGAGCGCTTCACGAACACGCTGGGCGCGAGCTGGTTCCGCAACCGAACTGACGTGCTGGTCGACCCGTCGCGCGGACATCTACTGCGCGCCACCGCGGTCTGGGCGGCGCCGTGGCTCGGATCGGAGGTCGATTACGGGCGGACGGCGTTCGACGGCGCCGTGTACGTCCCGGTCGGCTCCCGCTCGGTCTTCGCGGCGAGCCTGCGCGCGGGGACGTTCATCGGCGCGGCATCGGTCCGGGGCGGCGAGGACTTCATCCCGCCGGAGGACCGGTTCTACGCCGGCGGCGCGAACAGCGTGCGGGGGTACGCGCGCAACACGCTGGGTCCGGGCGTCTACGTCGAAGAGGGCCCGCAGTTCGAGGAGGAGAACGTGGTATTCGTCCCGATCGGCGGGCTGTCGGCGTTCGTGACGTCGCTCGAACTGAGGTTCCCCGGGCCGTTTCTGGGCAATAGGTTACGCCTTGCGACCTTCGTCGACGCGGGTGCGGTCGACGAGGATCGGCTATGGTCGATCGACGCGAGCGACGTCCGGATCACCCCCGGTGTCGGGCTGAGGGTGAACACGCCGGTCGGCCCGGTGCGGGTGGACGTGGCGTACAACCCGTACGCGCCGCCGACGGCGCCGCTCTACCTGATCGAGCCGGAGACGGGCGTCCTTGTGCGCGTGGCGGATCGGTTCACGCCGGCGCGCGAGTCCTTTCTGAGTCGCCTGCGGGTGCACCTCGCCGTGGGCCAGCCGTTCTGAGCGTACGTGGGCGACCGGCGCCGCTCCCGAGCCCGTGCGGTGTGGGTGGCGATCGTCGCCGCGGCGGCGCCGGCGATCCAGGTGGCGCCGGGCAGGGTCGGAATCGCCGATGTCGAAGCGCGCATAGAGGCGGCGTTGCGAGGCACGCTCCCGGGCGCACCGTTGGAAGGTCCGATCCGGATCGCGGCGACCGCGGTGACGTGGAACGCGCCCGGGGGGCGGCCATTCTTCGAAGGAGATTCGGTATCCGGCGTCCTGGACGCGGGCGCGCTGAACCGGGGTTCGGTGCTGGTCACGGAAGCGACGTTCGTGCGTCCACGCGTCGTGATCGAGCGGGCAGCGGGCGCGGACGACTGGAACTATCAGCAGGTGTTCGACCGCTTCACCGGCGACGGCGGTCCCGCGAGGTCGGGCGGCGGCGCGGACTCGTCCGGGACGCTCGTTCGATTCAGGGACGTTGCCGTCCTGAACGGTGTGGTCGTCGTGCGGATGCCGGGGGCGGACACGCTGCGGTTCACCGCGGTCGACGCGACGCTCGCCCGCATCGACGTGTTGGTCCCCGGCGAGCCGGCGACGGCGGTGATCGCGCGCCTCACGACGACGGCCGAACTGCCGGGCCCGGTGGGGACGCGCGTCGTGACGTCGACGGACGCGCTGGTGCGGTGGCCCGAAGACCGCGTGACGTTCGATGTGGCGCGGCTGACGCTCGACAGCACGATCGTGACCGGCCTGGAGGCGGAGTACGTCCCCGCTGCGGAGGGGCTCGGGCTGACCGGCACCGCGCGGGTGGAAAGGCTGCCGTTCGCCGACGCGCGCACGTTCGTGCCGGAGCTGCCGGACGGGGTCGCGTCGTTCGACATCGCGATCGAACCCGGGGCCGAGGGCGCGTCCGCGATCACGATCTCGAACCTCGCGGCCGTCTCGGGCGAGTCGCGGGCGACGGGGACGCTCGCCCTCTCGATCGGCGCGGCCGGCGGCGTCGGCCTCCTCGCCGTGGATCTGTCTCTCGAGCCGATCACGATCGCGTTCCTGGAGAGGTTCGTCGGGCCGCTCCCCTACGGCGGCGAGATCCGGGGGCGGATCCAGGGCACGTCGCCGACGTTCGCGTTCGACCTCACGGCGTCGCTCGCGACGGCGGCCGTTCCTGAGCCGTTCCTCGCGCGCGTGTCGGGATCGCTCACGTTCGCCGAGGGAGCGTTCCAGCTGCGAGGCGCGGACATCGAGCTTGAGGACGTCCCGCTCGCGGCGCTGCGCCCCGTGACCGGACCGTTGCCGCTCGCTCCCGACGCGCGACTGAGCGGGCGCATCCTGCTGCGAGGCCCGCCGGGTGAGGCGCCGCTCACGCTGGAGGTTACGCTGGCGCTCGGAGCGGGCACGGTTTTCCTGGCCGGGACGCTCGACCTGAGCGGGCCGGTCGTAGCGTACGACCTCGAGGGGCGAGTGATCGGGCTCGAGCTCGATGCGTTGCTGGAGCCCGAAGTGCCGCCGGTGGCGCTGACGGCGAGCTTCGAGCTGTCCGGCAGAGGCACGAACCCGCGCACGGCGGACGCGCGCTTGGCGCTCCGCGGTGGGTTCACCGGCTGGAGGGCGGGGCCGGCGGACAGCATCGTGGTCGTCGCGGCCGTGCGCGGCGGGACGTTGGCGGTGGAGGCCGTGGCGCTCCGCCTCTCGACGCTGGCGCTGGACGTGGACGGGACGTGGCGCTTCGTCGAGCCGGCGGCCGGCGGGCTCGAGTACCGGGTCGAAATCGCGTCGCTCGAGCCGTTCGCGCCGTACCTGCCGGGGCTCGGCCCGCGCGAGACCGCGCGAGGCGCGGTGCGGGCCGAGGGCGCGCTAACGGGCCCGGCCGGGGCGCCCCGGCTCGCGGGTGCGCTCGAAGGCGCGGGCGTGGAATATGGCGATTGGGCGGCCGAATCGATCGCGGCGGAGTACGACGTGGCATTCGGCGGGCCGCTCCCCGAGGGGCGGGTCGAGGCGGCGGCTTCGACGCTGCGTGCGCCGGGGAACGTGGTGTACGACACGGCGCATGCGTCGCTCGTGCTCGCGGAACGTCGCTTCGCGCTGGACGTGGCGGCGGAGCGGTCGGGCGGCGGCGTCGTCGAGCTGAGCGGCGACGGCGAGGTGGCGGCGAACGGCGCCATCGACGCGACGGTCAGGCAATTGAACGTGGATCTGGATGGCGAGCGCTGGTCGCTGACCCGGCCGGCGCACATCGCCTGGGCGCCGGATACCGGCTTCGACATCCGCGGCCTCGAGCTGCGCGAAGAGGGGGGCGACGGGCGCATCGCGGCCGAGGGCACGCTGCCGCCGTCCGCGGCTGCGGCGTTCCGGGTGGAGATCTCGGCGCTCCCGATCGGGCGCGTCCTGGAGCTACTGGGGCTCGAGCCGGTCGTGACAGGCGAGGTCTGGGCGGTCGCCATGGCGTCCGGCCCGGCGGCGGATCCGTCGATCCGTGTGGATTTCCGGCTCGAGCAGGGGCGCATCCAGGACGTGTACGCGACGCGGGTGGCGGGGAACGTCATTTACGAGGACACCCGCTTGTTGGCCGAAGCGGCCGCGGTGCTCGACACCTTCGGCATCGTCGAATTCGAGGCCTCCATGCCCTTCGCGCTGGATCTGGCCGCCATCGGCGATGCACACCTGATGGAAGGCGCACCGCTCCGGGCGGCGGTGCGCGCCGACAGTCTGCCGCTCCAGGCGGTCACCCTGCTCACACCGTATGTCCGTGAGGCTTCGGGTCTGCTGCGCGCCGTCATCGTGGTGACCGGGACGGCCGGCGCACCGCAGCTCGACGGCACGCTCCAGGTGTGGAACGGCGCCTTCACCGTCCCGGCGTTCAACCAGCGCTACGAAGAGGTCACGGTGGACCTGGTCCTCGAGAACCAGTTGGTCAGGGTCCGCGAGGCGCGGGCGCGCAGTGACGGCTGGGCTGTCGCCACCGGGACGATCACGTTCCCGACGCTGACGGACCCGGTTCTCGACCTGACCATCGACGTCGACGGATTCCGGCCGCTCGGCGTCGACGATCTCGAGGACGCGGCGGCGACCGGCCAGGTGCGCGTCGAGGGGAATCTCTCCGCACCCATCATCGCCGGCGACGTCACCCTTGACGATGGGTACGTCGAGCTGCCTTCCTACGGCGGAGACGATTTCGAGACGGCGATCGCGATCGAGGGCGGCGCTCTCGCGGACGGCGAGTCGCTGCTGGAGCCGACCGCGGAGGTGGACGAGGCGCGGCGGCTCTCGTGGTTCGAAAGGCTCGCGCTGGACGATTTCGTCCTCGAGGCGGGCGACGACCTGTGGTTCACGACGGAAGGCCTGCGGATCCAGCTCTCGGGCGAGCTGGTCCTCGTCAAGAACGCGGGCGAGGAGGATGTCCGGATCTTCGGGGACCTGGAAGGCGAACGGGGCACGTTCACGCTCCGCGTCGGGCCGCTGGTGCGCCGTTTCTCGATCGTGAGCGCCGAAGTCTCGTTCTTCGGCACGACGCCGATCAACCCGGCGCTCGACGTCGTGGCGCAGCGGACGGTGCCGAGCCTGACGGGCGAGCCGATCGACTTGCAGATCCGGCTGGGCGGGACGCTGGATGCGCCGACGGTCGCGGTCACGACGGCCGGCGGCGCCAACGTCCCGGAATCCGAGCTGATCAGCGTGCTCCTGTTCGGTCAGCCGAGCTTCGCCCTCGCGGACGGCGGTGCGCCGATCGAGCCATTCCTGGAAGAAGCGCTGTTCGGGGTGGGCAGCCTGGCCGAGATCGCGAGCATCGAGTTGGAGGAGACGTTGATCGCGGACATCGGGCTGCCGCTGGACTACTTCCAGATCCGCCCGACGGGGGGCGCGTACGGCGGGTTCGGCGCGCCCACGATCGCGTTCGGCCGGGAGCTGGCGGATGACGTCTTCCTGACGGTGAACCTGGCGCTGGCCGACGTGTTCGGCTCGGCTGCCGGGCCGGAGACGTGGACCGCCACGATCCGGTGGAGGATCGACCCCGAATGGAGCCTGGTCCTCGGGATCGCGCCGGTCCACAGGCGTCGGCTCTATTCGGGTCCGTTCACGGCGGTGCCGTTGGTGAACCCGGAGCAACAGTTCATCATCGAGCTATTGCGCCGATGGACGTACTGACCCGGGCGCGCCGGAGCGCCGCGTCGAGGAGCGCGGTCTGGATCCGCAGGATCGAATCCTTGGCGATCGTCCGGTTCGGCCGGATCCTGCGGCAGGAGGCCGGGAGCACTTCTTCGATCCACGGCGGCGTCCCGGGCCAGAGGTAGACGGCGTCCGCCTGCGGCACGGAGGCCATGAGGCGGGGCCGGTCTTCGGCCGACACGGTGACCACGCCGGCGGCGGCCGGGTCCGCGCAATGCCCGAGGGCGCGGCTCACCTTCGCCTCGAGCAGATCGTTCCCCGTGACGACGACGAGCCGGCACTGCTCTGCATGTTCGCAGATACCCCGCAGGACGTCGGGTGCGAGCGTCACCTCGATGATCGTGCGACGTGGGGCGATGAGTCCGACCTCGGCGCCGTGGTACGGCGTCGTCACGAGGACCGGCGCCTCGGCGAGGACCGGGTCGCCGGGTCGCAGCTCATCGAGGAGGTACGGCATGGCCTGCACGTCGAGACGCTCGCGCAGCTCGTCGGAGATCGCCGTCGCCTGGCTCCAGTTGCACTCGACCACGGGGAGCCTGACCTGCTCGAGCTCCGCGACGGCGTTGACCATTCGAAGGATGGAGCGCGTGTCGAGGCCGAGGGCGCGGGCGCCCTCGAACGTGTGTTGTAGCCATTGCCGGTGCAGGCGCTCGAGCGGGCCGGTGGAGTCGACCGGCGACTGGGCGTTGGCGAGGTAGACGCCCGACCGCGACCGGACGCGCACGAGCCCTTCCTCCTCGAGGCGGTGATACGCGGCGGCAGCGGTCTTGCGGTCCACGCCCTCGGCCTCTGCGATCTCGCGGATGCTCGGCAGCCGGTCGTTCGGCCCCCAGCTGCCGACGTACAGACCGGAGATGATGCGAGCGCGCAGCTTGTCCAGGATGATCGCACCGGCGACCTGATCCCTGGCCATGGTCGCCTCCAGTGTGTTGGGGGTGGAGCTGAGGTCCGCGTGGCAGATGCAAGAAGGGTTCCACCGTACCGTCGGAGGATAGGACGTGCTGCCCCTGGTTCTTGCCCTGTTTCAGGCGGCGTGGCCGCCGGCGATCCCGGCGGACTCGGCGGAGTCGCTGAGAGGCGCCGCGCGATCGGCGGAGCGGCGATACGAGTACCTGCTCCGTCGCTACGCTCCGATCCGGTACGGCGGTGGATACGGCGGCGAGTGCGACGAGATCGTCGGCCGGTTCTGCCTGATCTACGACGGCGGCGAGCCGCCGCCGGAGCCGGATCCGCCGCCGCCCCAAGTCCTGCGGGCGCGGCGGGATGTGGTCGAGGCCTTGAGGCGAGCATTCGCGGGGCTCCCCGGCGACCTCGACACGGCCGGTCCCCTGCTCCGCTACCTGATCGAGGACGGCCGCGCGGATGAAGCGCTCTCGGCCGCGCTCACCTTCGCGTGGGCCACGGCGGACTCGGTGTGGGGCGACCTCCTCCTCGGGTACGCCTACCACGCGGCGGCAAACGACTCCGCGGCCGAGCGCGCCTTCGACGCGGCGCTGGCGCGCATGTCCGAGAAGGACCGACGCCGGTTCGAGTCGGTCGAGGTCTTCCTCACGGGTCGCGAGCGGGGCGCGTATCGCGGGCTCTCTCCCGACGCACGCGCGCGGTACGAGGCGCAGTTCTGGCGTCTGGCCGACCCGCTCTATCTGCTTGAAGGAAACGAACGTAGGGCCGAGCACTTCGCGCGGCACGTATGGGGGCGGCTCCTGTCGGTCACACCGCGGGTGAGCGGGGTATACGCGTGGGGCCGGGACCTCGAGGAACTCACTCTGCGCTACGGCGTGCCGACCGCTCGGGAGCGGGTGGTCGGGATGTATCTCCACCAGCCGGACAGCTTCATCGAGCACTACCAGCCGGACCAGCTCACCTTCGAGCCGACCGCCCTGATGACGGAGGGCGTGCCCGACACACCGCCTCCGGGCGCACCCTGGACGCTGGAGCCGGAGCGTGCCCGGAGCGGCTATGCCCCCGGCATGCTCCGGCGGATGGTCCCGGCGGAGCACCAGGTCGTACGATACCCGGCCGGCGACTCGGTCGTGCTCCGGATCCATGGCCAGATGGTGGTGGATTCCGCCGTCGAGAACGGCGCCCGCGTGCTGGCCGGGTTGTTCCTGCTGGACGTCGACTACTCGCCGACGTTCGAGCGTCGGGGGACGGTGGAGCTCAACGATTCCGTCGCGTTGGCGGCGCTCGAGGCTCGGGTCGCGCCGGGGCGGTACGTCTACAGCTTCGAGCTCCTGGAGGAGGAGAGCCGGCTGGCCGGGCGGGCTCGGTACGGCATCGACGTGCCGGGCTATCCGCGTAGGGGCGTCGCTCTCTCCGATCCGGTCATCGCGGCGCCGTTCGGCGGGGGCGCTCTTCCTTCGGGCCGGGACGATCCGGCGCTGCGGCCGCTGGCACGACTGGTCTTCGAGGCGGGCGACACGGTGGGACTCTACGCCGAGGCGCACGGCCTCGAGGCCGGGCCGGACGGCGCGACACGCTACGCGGTGGAGCTATCGGTCAGGCGCGCGGACGAGCCGTCGCTCCTGGCCCGAGCGGCGCGCTGGCTCGGGAGGCGGCTGGGCCTGACCGACGACCCGGTCGCGCCGCGGCTGTCATGGGAAGGCCAGGGCGAGGGCGGGCGGCTGGCGGTGCTGGCGGTCGACCTCCCGCTGCTGGAGCTGGACCGTGGGCTCCACGAGCTGGAGCTCACGGTCACGGATCTCGTGGGCGGGACGCGCTTTACGAGCCGTCGCCTCATCCGGATCGGCGAGCCGCCGCGGTAGACGAGTCCGGGGGCTCCGGGTGTGTCGGTTGCTCGAGGCGATCGGTCGCAGGAGTCGGCGTGGCGGCCGGCGTCTCGTCGCGGGCGTCGCCGGGCCACGTCGTGATCGCGGGCTCGAGGCGGTCGAGGAGCCACGACTCGAACTGGCCGGTCGATTCGCAGGGGACGGGCACGGTCGCGCGGACCCGGGTGCCGATGATGACGACGCTCCCTTCCCCCACGCCGACCACCTGGATCCGAGCTTTCAGCGACGCGCTCCCGATCGCGCCGGCGGCGTCGCAGCGGAGGTAGAGCCGCCCGTCGCCGGGGGCGGTGACCCAGTCGAACTCGATGATCCGGCGTTCGGGGTGGACCTCGGCGACGACCAGACCGAGTCCGGAGGTCGTGTCCTGAATGCGCGACCAGACGGAGTCAGCGGGTGCGGCGACGTGATGGCGGACGACGGGGCGCCCGTCCCAGCGGTCGATCGCATGCACGGCACAGCCGGCGATGGCGGGGCCGAGGGCGAGGGCGAGCGCGCGAGCCGGGCATGGGGTGCGCATGGTCGAACCTCCCGCCGGCGGCGTGACCGCGCACCGGCCGCGGCCGCCGGAGTCCTGCGTGGCCGATCTGCGCGGCGCAAGCGCCGGGGTAGCTCCACATCGCGTGGGGTGCAATCGGTATTCCAGCCCCGGTTGCGACGTCGACGCGGACGTTCCATCGTTTCGGGCCGCACGAGAGCGAGGCGGCGCTCATGCGGTCGGCGCGGCCCGGCCGGCGTCCGGCTGGGACCCAGAATCGGGAGACGGAATGGGCGACAAGCGATCGGGTGGGAAGCACGGCTGCTGGCGCGGCAAGGGCGATCCCGGGCCGTACGTCCCGGGCATCCCGGAGGAGATCCCCAGGGCGCGCTCCATCGGCGCCCTCTTCGACGCGATGGACTGCTGCACGCGTTGCGACCTCGCGCGGGAGCGCACGCAGGTCGTGCGCGGTGTCGGTCCGGTCCCGGCCGAGCTCATGCTGGTGGGCGAGGCGCCGGGCGCGGAGGAAGACCGGAGGGGCGCGCCGTTCGTCGGTCGCTCGGGCCGGCTCCTCGATCAGCTGTTCGAGGCGAACGGGCTCGACAGGGAGCGCGCGTTCATCACGAACATCGTCGCCTGTCGCCCGCCCGGGAACAGGACGCCCAAGGCGGCCGAGATCCGGGCGCACGCGCCGTGGCTCGAGGAGCAGATCCGCCTGGTCGAGCCGAAGCTCCTGGTGACGCTCGGCCGCGTCGCCCTCGCCTACTTCCTCCCGGGCGCGAAGGTGACCGAGGTCCACGGGAAGCCCCAGTCCATCGAACGAAACGGGAGGAGCATAGCGCTCCTCCCGCTCTTCCACCCTTCCGCGATCCTGCGTCGCCGTGAGCTGCTGCCGGCGATGGAAGCCGACTTCGCGAAGATCCCTTCCCTACTGCGCCGCGCGTGAGGCGGCCGCGGCCGGCTGCGTCTTGCGTGTCCACAGGTAGGCCGCGATCCCGACGAGGATCACGCTCAGCGCCTGCGACGTCGAGAGCCCGATGAGGAACCGGTCGTCCTTCGCGCGCAGGAACTCGATCAGGAACCGCTCCACGCCGTACAGCGCCAGGAACGCGCCGAAGAGGCGGCCCGGCTGTTCCTGGAGCCGGGGCGAAAGCCGCAGCAGGAGCAAGAAGAGGACGAGCGTCACGCCGACTTCGTAGAGCTGCGTCGGGTGGACGGTCATGACCGTGGAGTCCGCGATCTCGGCCGGCACGTCCACGCCGATCGAGCGCAGGTACCCGGCCGTGCTCGGCGGCGCACCCCGCGGGAACGCCACCCCGACCCAGCTGTCCGTCGGTAGACCGTAGTCGTCGCCGACGAGGAAGCAGCCGACGCGCCCAATCGCGATCGCCAGCATGAGCGCCGGCGCAGTCGCGTCGTAGAACGTGGCGAGCGGGAGCCCGCGCTTGCGGATCTGCCAGTAGTAGGCAAGGACGCCGCCGATCAGGCCACCGTACCAGACCAGCCCGCCACGGCTCAGCAGCATTCCGGCCGGGTTGTCGATCACCTCCGGCAGGTGCAGCGCGAGGTAGTAGAGCTTCGCGCCGAGGATCCCGCCGAGCATGATCCAGACGAGGACATCCCACGCGATGTCGCGGTCGTAGCCACGCTGCTCGATCTGCCTCGAGAGCACCCACGCGCCAGCGATGAACGACAGGAACATCATCAGACCGAAGGTCGTGATGGTGAGCCCGCCGATTTCGATCAGAACCGGATACATTCGCGCTCCGTTGATGTCGGTACGAGTCGGATCGACGCCTAACGTTATGATACCACGTTACATGCGTCCGGGTCCGCGGCCGACGCCGGGATGCTCAGGACTCGGGCGCGCCGGCGGAAGGGGCGCCCGTCCAGCGGCGGACCGACCGCACGATCAATCCAGCGCCCGCGACGAGCGCGGCGACGGGGAGCAGATAGATGGCCAGGTTGAGGCCCCGCGGCTTCGGCTCGAGCAGGATCCACTCCCCGTATTTGCTGACGAAGTACGCCTTGACCTCTTCGGGCGACTTGCCGCTCGCGAGCTGCTCGCGGACAACGGCGCGCATGTCCCGTGCGAGCTCCGTGGGCGAGTCCTCAACGGACAGCCCCTGGCAGACGGGACAGCGGAGTTGCGAGGCGACGGCGCTCGTCAGCTTCTCGAGCTCGACTTCATCCTGGGGCTCGGCCTGGGCCAGCGCCGCGGCCGGGGCCATCACGAGCACGAGCATCAGGGCGAAGACGGACGGCCGGCGGATCATGGGCGAACGACCTCCGCGAGCAACGGCTCGATCTCGCGGACCAGCATCTCGCGATTCACGATCCCGATCCGCTTGAACGCCACAGTGCCACTGGGGTCGACGATCACGGTTTCCGGGACCCCGGTGAGGCCGTAATCGATGGCCGTGCGCGACCCCGGATCGAGGAGGGTCGGATACACCTCGCCGCCCATCTCGTTGAGCCACGCCCGCGCGTTGCCGGGCTGGTCCTTGTAGAGGATCCCGAGGAAGACGACGTCGCGATCGCGATACTCGCGCGCGACCGCGACGAGCTCGGGGTGCTCGACCCGGCACGGGACGCACCAGGAAGCCCAGAAGTTCAGGACGACGACCTTGCCGCGGTAATCGGCGAGGCGAATCGTGTCGGACGGCTCTTCGTCGGCCGCCATGGGCATGCGCACGAGCGCGAAGTCCGGCGCCGGCTGTCCGGGGATCGCCGGCGGGACGAAACGCGGGTCCGAGCGCATTCCGCGCAGGAACACCGCGACCAGCGGCAGGGTCACGAGGACCGCGATCAGGACGGAGCGCAGGTTCATACGTCGCCTCCCTTCCCCGCGGCGACCGGGTCCGTCACGACGGCCGCCTCACGGCGCCGCCGGCGGCCCGGCAAGACGGCGATGAAACCACCCAGGCCGATGATCCCGCCGCCGATCCAGATCCACACGACCATCGGCTCGATGATGACCTGGAACGTGGCCGAGGACCCATCCCGCTCGAACGCCATGAGGTTGATGTAGAGGTCCGCGTGCGGACGCGTCCGGACCGCGGGCGTCGTGATCGGCTCGTCCCGGTCCCCGTAGAAGTTGAGTCGGGGCGCCAGACGGCCGATCTCTTTACCCTCGGCGAGAACGGTCAGGTCCGCGCCGACGACGAAGCGGTGGGGCTCGTTCTGGGCCCACAGTTGATCGAAGCGGACGTCGTAGGCGCCGGCGCGGACGCTCTCGCCGGGCTTCAGCGTCACGTCCCGCACCTTCTGGAACGTCGACGACGCGGCGATCCCCACGGCCATCGAGATCACGCCGAGGTGCGCGATGTAACCGCCGTACCGGCGCCGGTTCGCGCCGATCAGGCGGCCGAGGGCGACCAGCGGTGATTCGCCGTGGGCGCGCATGCGCGCCCGAGCGCCCTCGGCGAACTCGCCCAGCGTGGCGCACAGGGTGAATGCCGCGAAGCCGAACGCCAGGATGCCGTACGGCTGGCGCAGCCCGAGCGCGAGGGACGCCCCGGCGACGACGAGCAGCGCGATCCCCGGGATGACGAACTTTCGCCGCAGTACGTCGGGCTCGGCGCGGCGCCACGGGAGCGCGGGGCCGACGCCGAGCAGGAACAACAGCGCCATGCACAGCGGCAGCGTCATCTTGTTGTAGAACGGCGCGCCCACGCTCACCTTCACGCCCCGCAGCGCCTCGGCCAGGATCGGGTAGAGCGTCCCCAGGAGGACGGTGAAGGTGAACGCCGTCAGGATCAGGTTGTTGAAGAGGAAGACCGTCTCACGCGAGAGCGGGCTGTCCAGGTTGCCCGCCGACCGCAGCTCCGTGCCACGGCCCGTCAGCAGGATCAGCGAGAAGACGAGCCCGACGGCGATGAAGCCGATGAAGTAGTAGCCGATCGTCCCCTGGGTGAAGGCGTGGACCGACTGGACGATCCCGCTGCGCGTCAGGAACGTGCCCAGGATCGTGAGGAGGAACGTCGAGACGATCAGGCTCAGGTTCCAGACCCGGAGCATCTCGCGCCGCTCCTGCACCATGACGGAGTGCAGGAACGCCGTCGCGGTGAGCCAAGGCATGAACGACGCGTTCTCGACCGGGTCCCACGCCCAGTACCCCGCCCAGCCGAGCACCTCGTACGACCACCACATCCCCGCGACGATCGCGAGGGAGAGGAAGATCCAGGCGGTGACCGTCCAGCGGCGCGTCATGCGGATCCACGTCGCGTCCAGCTCGCCCGAGAGGAGCGCGCCGATCGCGAAGGCGAACGGCACGGTCATCCCCACGTAGCCGAGATACAGGAGCGGTGGGTGGACCGCCATCAAGATGTGGTTCTGGAGCAGCGGGTTCGGCCCCGGGCCGTCCGCCGGCACCGGCCAGACCGGCTCGAAGGGGTTCGCCGGGCCGATGAGGAGCATGTAGAAGAACGCGCCGACGACGAGCATCGTCGCTGTGGCGTACGGCACCAGCGGGCCCGGGTGGTTCCGGTGCAGATAGACCGCCGAAGCCGTGTAAGCGGCCAGGACGAGGCCCCAGAAGAGGATCGAGCCCTCGAGCGCGCTCCAGAGCGATATGATCGTGATGAATAGCGGCGTCGCCCGGCTGCCGACCTGCGCGACGTACGAGACGCTGAAGTCGTGCACGACCAGCGCGTAGACCATTGCCAGGTTGGCGATGGCCAGGAGCGCGAAGTTCACGTATGCGGCGACGCTCGCGCTCTGGACCAGCTCCGGCCGGCGCGTGCGCACGCCGACCACCGCCGCGACCGCGCCGTACACCGAGAGCGCCAGCGCCACGGCGATGGTGCCGAACCCCAGCGTCGAGATCACGACTCCCCTTCGCGGATCAGCGAGCGGTACATCTCCGACGGCGGGTGCCCTTCGGCCGGCGGACGGTACTCGTTCGAGTGCTTGACCATCAGGTTCGTCGACTCGAAGACGCCGTCCCGCGTGTAGCGGCCCTCGACGATGACGCCAATGCCGTCGCGGAACATCTGTGGCGGCGCGCCCGTCGAGTGCACCTGGATCGTGTTCTCGCCGTCCGTGATCGCGAAGCGCAGGTCGAGCGCCTCGGCGTCCCAACGCACCGTGCCGGGCGCGACCTGGCCGCCCAGGCGCACCGGCGCGTCATACGCCGCCTCGCCCTTGTCCAGCAGCTCCGTCGGCGTCACGAAGTAGACGAGATTCTCGCCGATCCCGCCGTACAGCAGGTAGGCAAAGCCGCAAAGTACTACAACAAGCCCGACGACGAGGCCGATCCGCCGTCCGCCGGAGCTCACCGTGCTCATCGTTCCACCTCCCCGGAGTCCATCCATCGTTCCGCAAGCTCCCGGGCGCGCCGGACTCGCCGGCGCAGATGCATCGCGTACCCCAGGATGACGACCCACGTCGCCGTGTACGCCGCTACGACGAAACCCCACTCAGACATGGGCGCCTCCTTCCCCGAGCGCCGCGACTTCCATGCGCGACTCCGCGACTCGCTCCAGTCGCGCCGCATGGTAACGGCGCGCCACCAGGTACGCCAGTACCAGCAGCACCGCGATCGCGTTCAGCCGCAGCGAGAGCGCGTAGCTCGGGTCCACCGTCGAAGGACTCGACTGGACCTGATGGATGCTTCGCCACCACCGCACCGACTGGTAAACGATGATGACGTTCAGGAACCCCAGGATCCCGACCGCCGCGCTCCAGCGGGCCCGCCGGTCCGCATCCTCCGTGTACGACCGCAGCGCCAGATAGCCGGCGAAGATCACGAGCAGGATCGCCGACGTCGTGAGCCGCGGGTCCCAGGTCCACCACACGCCCCACGTTGGGCGCGCCCAGATCGAGCCGAGCACGAGCGTGAGCGCCGTGAGCACCACGCCGACCTCCGCCGACGCCGCGGCGAACAGGTCGTAGCGCTCCTTCCGGCGCATCAGGTACAGGATGCTGGCCACGAAGACCATGAAGTAGGCGATCATCATCGCCCACGCGACCGGCACGTGCACGTACAGGATCTTCTGAAGGTGCCCCATGTCGCGCTCGGGCCGGGAGAGCGCGAACCCGACCGCCTGGGCGCCGACCATCGCCAGGAACGCGGCCCAGCCGAGGATCCCGACCCACCGGCTCTGGCGCAGGGGCATATCCGAGAAACGACTCGAAGTCAGGTCGTCCATCTCATTCATCGATCACGTGTTCGAATGCAAGAAGCGACGCGGTGAAGAAGATCGCGTCGAAGACGACGAGCAGGCGCAGCCAGGCGCCCGCGTCGCCCATGGGATCGCCGGCCAGGATCGCCGACGTCGCCTCGACCGATGCGACCACGACGGGGACGAGCATCGGGAAAAGCAGGAGCGGAAGCAACACCTCCCGCGCGCGGACGCGGCTGGCCATGGCCGCGTAGAACGTCCCGAGGGTGACGAAGCCGAAGGTCCCGAGGAGCAGCACCCCGGCGAGCCCGGGGAACGGCTTCGCCAGCGGCAGGTCGTAGAGGACGGCCGCGAGCGGGACGAGGATCGCCTCGACCAGGAGGACGAAGGCGAGATTCGCAGCCAGCTTGCCGAGGAAGATCGTCTTGCGGCTCCCGGGATACAGGAGGAGCTGCTCGAGGGCGCCGCCGTCCAGCTCGAGCTGATACGAGCGATTGAAGGCCAACACGCCGCTGAAGAGGACGGTCAGCCAGAGGACGCCCGCCGCCGCGGCGCGGAGGGCGTTGGCGTCGGGGCCGAAGGCGAAGCCGAAGAGGAGAAGGATCATCCCTGCGAGGAAGACGACGGAGTTGAAGTTCGCCTTCGTGCGCCGTTCGGCGGTCAGATCCTTCCAGGCGAGTGCGGCGGCCCGGGAGAGTTCCGTGCGCCAGCTCATAGGACCGCCCTCTTCGGATCTGCGTGGCCGGCTACGATCGCGCCGGTGGCCGCGAAGGCGGCGGCCGGGTCGCGCCCAGCCGCGGCCGCGAGCAAGAGCGCGGGTTCCGTCGGTGTGACGCGGCCGTGGTCGATGGCCCAGAACCGGTCGACGACGGGCGCGGCGCGGACGGGGTCGTGGGTGGCGACGATCGCAGCGCCGCCCGCGGCTTTGTGCTCGGCGAGGAACCCGTTGACGAGGGCGATGCCGTCAGCGTCGAACGCGGCGTAGGGCTCGTCGAGCAGGATCAGGCGCGCTCCGCGGAGGATCACACGGGCGAGGGCCAGGCGGCGCTGCATCCCGGCGGAGAACGTACGGACCAACTCGTTGGCGTCGGCGGCGAGTCCTACGCGATCGAGCGCTGCGTCGATGTCGCGGCGGGTCGGCGCCCGGCCGGACATGCGAAGGGCGAACTCCAGATTCTCGCGCGCGGTGAGATCTCCGTAGAGCCCCGGCGTGTGCCCGAGGACGGCGACGAGGTCGCGGACGCGGTTCGCGTCCCGGACGAGGTCGTGGCCGAAGACGCTGCCGCTTCCGCGGGTCGGGCGGAGCGTCGTCGCAATGATGCGGAGGAGCGTGGTCTTGCCGCTGCCGTTGTGGCCGACGAGGGCGGCGATGGTGCCGGGCTCGACGTGGAGGGATACGCCGCGAAGCGCCCAGCGGCGTCCGAAGCGCCGGGCGATGTCGGAGACGGCGACGGCGGCAATGCCGCCGTCGCGCGCCCCGAGGGTAGTCGAAACCGGTCCGGTCTGTCGCGCCATCGCCTTCCCTTACCCGTGTAGACCGCGAAAGATACCGCATGGTGCGCGGCACTTCAACGGCGCGCGGGCCTGGGCGCGGCGCGGGACCGGCGTCGGCGTCAGAGGGTCAGGCGGAGTCCGATGCTGCCGAAGAGCCGCCCGCCCTTTAGCGCATCCGTCGTCAGCGGGTTGGACGACGGCAGCCCGACGTCCTGCAGGTCGTCGACGCCGATGGGGTCGACGGCCTTCTGGAACCCGACCTCGCCGACGAGGCTGAGGAAGAGGAGGTCGAGCGCGACGTTGCCGAAGACGTTCCAGGCGGCCGTCGAGAGTTCGCCGCTGAAGCGGCCGTGGACGTCGACGCCGCCGGCCTGGTAGTCGCGGCACTCCTGCAGCTCGCAGTGCAGCTTCCAGCCGAGCGATACGTCGCTGGTGTACTTGTCGTATCCGGCGCCGAGGGCGAAGTCGAAGGCGAGGATCCCCTTGCTGATCACGGCGCGGAGGCTGAGCGTGCGCAGGTCGGTCGCGAACTCGCCCGGGTCGTCGTCGATGCTGCCGAAGGCGATCTCGTCCATCATCCGGTACATGGCGGAGACGGAGACCCCCGGGACGACGAGCCCCTGGCGCAGGATGCCGACGCGCGCGCCGAGGCCGATGTTGGTGATCGCCTTCGAGAGCCCGACCTGATCGATCTGCGGCAGGAACGCGACGCTGCCGAGGAGGTCGATCGAGCCGATCCCGCCGATCATCGGGCCCGGCGAGATGCCGTTGAAGAGCCCGACCACGACGTCGCCCTGCAGCGAGCCGACCGGAACGCCGAGCGTGGGCGCGGCGCCCAGCGCCGGGTTGGCGTCCGTGATCTCGGTGACGTAGCCGCCCCGGAAGAGGTCAGGCAGGGTGGCCACGGCGACGTTGGCCCGCGCCGTGGCGCTGACCCTCGGCAGGATCCCCAGCCGCGTCCCGATCGTGGTAGCGGTGCCGAGAACCGGGTTGCCGCCCGAGAAGGCGATGCCGACGCTCGGCTGGACCGTCGTAAGCGAGTTCACCATCTGAGCACAGAGGTACTCGAACTGGGCTTCGACGGCCGCCGCGACATCCGACGGCAGGCTCTGTCCGCCCGCCGACATGGGGACCGAGTTCACGCAACTCTTGAGCAGGTCGTTCTGCGCCGCCGCAGGAGCCGCGGACGCGCCGAGCAGTGCCAGCACGGCAAGGAATCGCTTCATGCTGCCTCCCAATGGAGCATAATCAAAGAACCGATCGGTGCGGACCCGTCCCACACCGACCCACGGGCGGGGAAAGGATAGGAAACGGGAGACGGGAACCCGAGTCAGAATGCACTTCGGGGCGACGACGTGTCAAGCGTTTCCTCACACGCGAAACGGGCCGCCTCGCGGCGGCCCGTGGGAAGGGGTATCGTGAACTCCGAGGTCCGATCCGTGCGTCAGCGGTTCGCGATCCGGTTGCGGACCTGGCGCGCGACCAGCAGGCTGAGCCCGCTGCCCAGCGCCTTGCCGAGCTGGTGCCTCATGCCGCCGCTCTCCTCGCGGACGCGCTCCAACTCCTCCTCCCGCGAGTGGAGCCGGCGTTCGAGCTGCTCGATCCGCTCCTCCATCTCTTCGTCGCCGCCGCTGAAGACGCGGCCCAGGACGAAGCCCGTACCGAGCGCCACGCCGACGCTGGCGAACGGGTGCTCCCGGATCTGCGTCGTCACGTCGTCGCGGATCGTCGAGAGCTCGTGGGTCCTGATGTAATTCGCCCCGCTCTCGATCGCGTCGCCCGCGCGGTGCAGGAGCTTGCCGACGCGGCCGCCGATGCCGCCGCGCTCCTCCATCGACTCCGCGCGACGGTCGATCTTCTCGCTCACGCTCTGCATCCCCTCGGCCGCGCGGCTCATGCCGCCCTCGACCGCGGAGCGCGCCTTGTTCACCACGCGGTCCTTGATGCCCTCGGCCCGTTCCCCACCCCGTTCCATCGATTCGCCGAACTGCGTACCGCCCGTCTCCGGGGTTCGGCCCGTCATCCCCTCCGTGCTGAAATCCCTGCGCATTGCCATGACACCTCCTCGGCTCCTGCTGCGGTTCATCCCCTCCGCGCACTCGAGAAAAGGTGCAAGACGCGTTCCCCTGCTATGGGCGTAAGGTACGGATTGGAAACGACTTACGCAGGTGTCTTCGGGCGGGGGCCGGGCTCGGACAGGGCCTCGAGGGTGCGGGCGATGTCCTCGGCATCGAGGGCGTGTCGCTCGCGGTAGGCGCGAATGGCGAGGTCCGCCTGAGAGATGATGCCGATGACGCGGCCGCGGGCATCGACGACGGGGATGCGGCGTACCCGGTGGGAGCGCATGTGCTGCTCGACGTCCTCGATGTCGTCATCGGGGTGGCAGCACACGACGCCGCGGCTCATGACCGCCTCGATGCTGGTGCGGCTCGCGTCGCGGGCGGGTGCGACGACGCGGAGGGCGATGTCGCGATCGGTGAGGATGCCGACGATCCGGTCGGTGCCCGGCTCGACGACGGGGAGGCAGCCGCAGTTGAATTCGGCCATGAGTGTGGCGGCGCGCGTGACGGGGTCGTGCGGGTGGCAGCACGACGGGTCGGCGGTCATGATTTCACGTGCCTTCATGGCGATGGGAGCTCCTGGCGACGAAAGACGAGACGGGCCCGAAGGATCCGGAGAGGCGGCGCGCAAAGGTCGTACCGTTGCGGCGATCGAGCGAGTTGCAGGTGCGGGAAGGCGGTACATACATTGGCGCCGTGCCGGCACGCGGGCGCGGCCGCGAAGGAGCGGTGCGGGCGGGCGGGCTCTGAGGGGAGCACAGGGATGAGTCGGATCAGGATCGGGCTGGCGCAGATCAACACGACGGTCGGCGACGTCTCCGGGAACGTGGAGCGGATCGTGGCGTCGCTGGAGGAGGCGAAGGCCCTGGGCGTGGATCTGGTGGCGTTTCCGGAGCTGGCGATTGCCGGGTACCCGCCGGAGGACCTGGTGCTCAAGCCGTCGTTCGTCGAGGCGAACCGGAAGGCGCTGGAGTCGGTCGCGCGCGGGACGGAGGGGATCGCGGCGGTCGTCGGCTTCGTGGACCGGGACACGGACCTGTACAACGCCGCGGCGGTGCTGGCGGACGGCGGGCTGGTCGGGGTCTACCGGAAGCAGCGGCTCCCCAACTACGGTGTCTTCGATGAGAGGCGCTATTTTCGCGAGGGGACGGGAGTTGCGCTGTACCAGATCGCCGGGGCGTGGGTCGGGATCACGATCTGCGAGGACGTCTGGTCGCCTGGCGGGCCGTTCGCGCGGCAGGCGGTTGCCGGCGCCGACGTGATCGTGAACATCAACGCATCGCCGTTCCACCGCGGGAAGTGGCGGGATCGGCAGCGGATGCTGGCGACGCGGGCGGCGGACTACGGTGTCGCGGTCGCGTACGTGAATCAGGTCGGCGGCCAGGACGAGCTGGTCTTCGACGGGAACAGCGTGGTCTTCGACGCGCGGGGCCAGGTGGTGGCGGAGGCGGCGCCGTTCGAGGAAGAGCTGCTCGTGTGCGACATCGAGCTGGAAGAGGTGTTCCGGACCCGGACGCACGACCCGCGGCGCCGGCACCTCGGCCGTCGCGGGGAGCGCAGGATCGAGCGACGCGTCGTGTCCACCGCTTCGCACTCCCCTTCCCGTCCGGTGCTCGAGCCGCGCGCCCCGATCGCGCACGACGACGTGGGCGAGGTCTACGAGGCGCTCGTGCTCGGGACGCGGGACTACGTGCGCAAGAACGGTTTCCATAAGGTCGTCCTGGGGTTGTCGGGTGGTTTGGACTCGTCACTCGTCGCGGTGATCGCGGCGGATGCGCTGGGCGCGGGGGACGTGGTCGGCGTGTCGATGCCGTCGCGCTACTCGTCCGAGGGGAGCCGGACGGATGCGCAGGCGCTCGCGGAGGCGCTCGGGATCGAACTGCTCACGGTGCCGATCGAGGCGATGTTTTCCGCGGCGCTCGAGACGATGGCGCCGCACTTCGAGGGGCGCGCTACGGACATCACGGAGGAGAACCTCCAGGCGCGCGTCCGGGGGATCATCCTCATGGCGCTATCGAACAAGTTCGGCTGGCTCGTGCTGACCACGGGGAACAAGAGCGAGATGGCGGTCGGGTACAGCACCCTGTACGGCGACATGGCCGGGGGCTTCGCGCCGATCAAGGACGTACCCAAGACGCTCGCCTACGAGCTGGCCCGCTGGCGGAACGCGAGGGGGCCGCGGCCCGTGATCCCGGAGAGCGTCATGACGAAGCCGCCGTCGGCCGAGCTACGGCCGGGGCAGTTGGACGTCGATTCGCTCCCGCCCTACGAGGTGCTGGATCCGATCCTGGAGCGCTACGTCGAACGCGATTGGGGGCTCGCGGAGTTCCGGGACGCGGGTTTCGACGTCGACCTCGTCAGGCGGGTGATCGGAATGGTCGACCGGAGCGAGTACAAGCGCCGTCAGGCGCCGCCAGGGATCAAGGTCACGCCCCGAGCGTTCGGGAAGGATCGGCGGATTCCCCTCACGTGGAGAGCGCGGGGGTGGGACGACTGAGGAGATGAGCGGGAGGCCGGCGCCACAAGGCGCCGGCCTCCTTCTTTCATTGTTCTAGTTCTCGAACTGCACCCGCGGCGGCGTCTGTACCGATTCCGGGGCCTCGAACGGCTGCTTGCGCTCCGCCCCGATGATGCGAGCCGTTATGGCCTGCGGGAACTGCCGGATGTACGTGTTGTAGGCGCGGACGGCTTCGTTGTAGTCCCGGCGCGCGACGGCGATCCGGTTCTCCGTCTCGGTCAGCTCGTCCTGGAGAGCGACGAAGTTCTGGTTCGCCCGGAGCGTCGGGTACGCTTCGACGGCCACGTTCACGAACAGCCGCAGGTTCTCGCTCACCGCTGCGCTCGCCCGGCTGAGCGCCTCCGTGTCCCCGGAGCTGATGGCCTGGCCGACCTGATCACGCGCTTGGGTGAGTCCGGCCCGGGCGCGTGCGACCTCGGTGAACGTCTCCCGCTCGAATTGAGCCGCCTGATCGACGGTGGCGACCAGGTTGGGGATCAGGTCGTTCCGCCGGAGCAGCTCCGTCTCGATGTTTGCGCGCGTCTCCTCGACGCGCTCGTCGAGTTCCTGGATCCGATTGTAACCGCAGCCGGTGGCAAGGAGCACCGCCGCTACCCAAATGACGTGCCTTTTCATTCGGACCTCGATTCCGAGAGTTGATCCACGAACGCGGCGGTCGCTTCCGCCAGCGCGTAGAAGTCGTGCACCAATGGATCGGCGACGCCGGCGTGGAGCGGCCGCGCGGTCGCCCGCGCCTCCCAGACGCGGAGGAGCGCTTTCGGGTCGACGCCGATCCTGGCGGCGGCCTCCGCGATGACGTCCGGGCTCTTCGTCGGGACAGCTCGTCCGAGGAGCCGCAGCGTCGCACGCAGGTAGGTCACGAACGAGGGGAGCGCGACCATCAGGAGCCGCCCGAGGGCGGCCTCGTCGTCCGCACTCACGAGCATCCCCTCCCGGAGCTGGAGGAGCTTGCCCCGGATCTCGCGCTCGACCTGGAGCCGGAGCGCGGCCGGGTCGACTTCGAGCTCTGCGAGCGGGTCGCGGCCGTGGAGGATCTCGTGGGCGTCCTTCATGTCCGAGAGCTCGATGGCGAAGACGTCGGTCGCGCGCCGCCACTCGTCCTCGGCCATGACGAGCGGGACCGTGTTCCCGGCCTTCGCCCACCGCCGCGCGAGCGGCCCGGCGGCCTCGAGGGCGGAGGCGTCGACGCGGTCGAGGAGGACGAGGATGTTGATGTCGCTCACCCCCTCTATCGCCTCGCCCCTCGCCACCGAGCCGAAGAGGAGCACGCTGTGGAGCCGCGCGCCGAGTTTGGCCTCGAGCGACGTCGCCAGCTCCGCCGCCGTTTTCCTGGGATCCGTCATGACACCTCCATCACCCGCCACGGGACCACCCACCAGGGGCGTGAACGCGCACGGTTGTTCGGCCCCGCGCCATCGTTACCAGCTCCGGCCCGCACCGCCGCCCCCGAAGCCGCCGCCACCGCCGAACCCACCGAAACCGCCTCCGCCTCCGAACCCGCCGAAGCCGCCCCCGAATCCGCCCCAACCGCCGCGGTGCCTGCCGCCCATCGGGAACGGGACGATGATCGGGCCGCGATATCCCCGGCGACGGCCTCCGCCTCGAGGCCCCCCGGTGAACGCCCGCAGGATCATGTAGATCACGAACGCGGCGAGCACGAACGCCATGATGGGGGAGCCTTCCTGCCCTCGGCCGCGCGGCGCCGGCACCTCCCCGGTCAGCTCGAAGCCGAACTCCTCCGCGTACATCGCCGCGAGCGCCATGACGCCCGCGTAGATCCCCATCCCGTAGTCGCCCTCGCGGAAATACGGGATCATGTAAGCGTCTGCGACCCGCCCGGCTTCGGCGGCGGTGATGAACCGCGTCGTCCCCGTCCCGGTCTCGATCTTGAGCTGGCCGCGGCCGTCCGGAGCGGTCTCCTTCGGCACGACCAGGACGACGATGCCGGTGTTGCGCGCCGGGTCGCCCGGGTCGCCGCGCCGGCCCACGCCCCACTGCCGCCCGATCTCGAGCGCGACCTCGTCGCGCGTCCGGCCCTCGAGCGACGGCAGCGTGACCACGACGATCTCGCCGCCCGACTTCTCCCGCACCTCGAGGATCACGCGCTCGATCGCCGCTTCCCGGTCCGGCGGGATGACGTTCGCGTAGTCGTTGACCCAACCGATCGGCGCGGGCGCGCGGTACTGCGCGTGCCCGGCGGTCGGCGATAGGAGGGCGAGCAGCCCGACGAAACAGGCGATTCGATTCCACATACGCGGCCGGAAATCTAGGGCCGCGAGGCGGATTGCGGAACCGGGGTGGCCAGGACGCCGATATCGCGGGCGATATGGAAACCGAACGCTTCGGGCGGGTAACCGGGCGGCGATGGCGGCCGGAACCGATCGCGGTGCGTCGAAGGGGCGTACCGACGATGTACGACGGGATCGCGCGGATGCGAGCGCCGCTGCCACTCGTGAATTCACATCCCCGTGCGCCAGATGATCACCATCTGGAGCGAGGCCGTCATCAGGGCGGCGAAGGTCGCGTAGACGGCGAGCCCACGGACGATCACCGAAAGCGAGCGGCTCCGATAGAAGTCGCACACCGCCCAGAGGATGTACGCGACCGAGAGCAGGGTGAAAAGGCGATCGACCAGGGGCAGCTCGCGGATGCTCGCGGGCAAGATGGAAACGGTGATCCAGAGCCAGACGAAATGCCCGAATACGTACGCGAGGAACGCATACGTCTCGGCCACGTTGAACCGCCACCGCGCGAAGAGCGCCCGCTGGACCAGCGCCGTCGGCACGAGGACCAGGAGCAGCAGGTACGTGCGGAGGTCCTGCGCCGCGTAAAAGGCCTCGAGCCGCGCCTCGTCGAAACCGGGGACGGGCTCGGGATCGAAGAACGCCCGATGGGCCTGGCCGACGATCACGAGCAGCGTGACCGCGAACAGCGCGTACTTGACCGGACCCACCACGCCCGCCCTCTCGCCCTCGACGTACCGCCGGACGAACGTGCCGGGGCGCAGCGTCAGCTCGCGCATGACGCGCAGCACGGGCGAGTCCAGCGCGAGTACCGCGCGATAGGTGTCCGCAAGTACGTGCCGGATCGTGAGGCGGGGTTGCGCCGCGTGGGACGAATCGTTCATCGGATTGGCTCCTCTGTCGACCCGGCAGCGCCGGGCCGGTCGTGGAAGGCGACGCGGTGCGCATCGGCGCCGATCGAAGCTGCGCGCTCGCAATCTATGGCGGTGCCGTCGCCCGCGAAACAGCGTTTCCGCACGGATCGCGGCGTCGCCATGCCGTGCCGGGGCGCCGCTTGACAATTCATAAGTGTCTGCTTATGGATACGACATGCGGAAGGTGACCGTGGACGAGGACAAGGTGTTCCGTGCGCTCGCGGACGCGAACCGCCGGGCGATCTTCGAGACTCTCTCGCGCGGCGAGGCGCCGGTGACGGACCTCGCCGCGCGATTCCGGATCTCGCAGCCCGCGGTATCGCAGCACCTTGCCGTGTTGAAGGACGCCGGGCTGGTGCACGCCCGGCGCGAGGGGCGGCGCGTCTACTACCGGGTGGATCCGCGGGGGATGAAACCGCTCTTCGACTGGGTCGAGCATTACCGCGCCGTCTGGGCGCGCCACGTCGATCGGCTCGAGCGGCTGCTCGACGAGATGGAGGAATGCCCGCCGGGACGGTCTCCGGGCATGCGGGAACACGAATCGTAGGAGAGGGCGATGGCCGCACGGGAGGGTATCGAGCTGGGTCCGGCGCGTGATGCGCGAATCGAGCGCGTCGGCGAGAAGTGGACGGTGATCCTGGTGAGGGAGCTGACGCATCCGCCGGCGAAGATCTGGAGGGCGTTGACCGAGCCGGAGCTGTTGCGGGAGTGGTCGCCGTTCGATTCCGACAGGAATCTAGGCACGGCGGGGATAACGGCCAATCTCACGACGGTGGGTGCGCCCCAGCCGCACGTGACCGAGACGAGGGTGAAGCGAGCCGAGGCGCCCCGGGTGCTCGAGTTCAACTGGGGCGACGGCGACCTTCGGTGGGAGCTGGAGCCGATCGAGGGCGGCACGCGCCTGACGCTGTGGGCGCAGATCGATCGGCGCTGGGTAGCGACGGGAGCGGCCGGGTGGCACCTCTGCCTCGATGTGCTGGACCGCTTCCTCGGGGGCGCTCCGGTCGGCCGCATCGTAGGCCCCGACGCGTTCGGCGTCCCGGGGTTCCAGCGACTGCACAAGGAGTACGCCGAGCTGTTCGGCCTCGGGGCCGCGAATTAGGCACACGTCACTGAAACGGAGGCTGCGATGAATCTCAACAAGGTCGTCCGGCAGACGCATCGGTGGCTGTCGATCGTCTTCACACTGACGGTGGTCGCGAACTTCGTGGTGCTGGGAATGGGCGGAGGCGAGCCGCCGGCGTGGATCACGTACGCGCCGCTCCCTCCCCTCTTCCTCCTCCTCTTCACCGGGCTGTACCTGTTCGTGCTGCCGTATGTGAGCCGGCGGCGTGACCGTGCCGTGGCGCGCGGCGAGGTTGCCGGCGACGTGGTCAGCACAGCGACGGAGGCGCGGTGAGCACGACGACGATTCCTCGGCCGCGGCCGGCGACCGCGCACGGCGCCGACATCCACGACGTCATCCGGGTCCAGGGCGCGCGCGAGAACAACCTCAAGGACATCACCGTCGAGATCCCGAAGCGCCGGCTCACCGTGTTCACTGGCGTGTCGGGCTCGGGGAAGAGTTCGCTGGTGTTCGGCACGATCGCGGCGGAGTCGCAGCGGCTGATCAACGAGACGTACAGCACGTTCATCCAGGGGTTCATGCCCACGCTCCCCCGCCCCGATGTGGACGTGCTGGAGGGGCTGACGCCGGCGATCATCGTGGACCAGGAGCGGATCGGGGCGAACGCGCGCTCGACGGTCGGCACGGTGACGGACGCGCACGCCATGCTGCGCATCCTCTTCAGTCGGCTGGGAGAGCCGCGCATCGGCCCGCCCAGCGCGTTTGCCTTCAACGTCCCGTCGGTGAAGGCCAGCGGCGCCATCACGGTCGAGCGGGGGCACAAGAAGGCGGAGAAGGTGACGTTCACCCGCCTCGGCGGGATGTGCCCGCGCTGCGAGGGGATGGGCTCCATCAGCGATTTCGACCTCTCCGCGCTCTACGACGAAGACAAGTCGCTCAACGAGGGCGCGATCAAGGTCCCTGGTTACAGCATGGACGGCTGGTACGGTCGCATCTACCGCGGCTGCGGCTTCTTCGACCCCGACAAGCCGATCCGGGACTTCAGCGAGAAGGAACTGCACGACCTCCTCTACCGCGAGCCGACCAAGATCAAGGTCGACGGGATCAACCTGACGTACCAGGGGCTCATCCCGCAGATCCAGAAGTCATACCTGTCGAAGGACCTCGAGGCGATGCAGCCGCACATCCGCGCGTTCGTCGAGCGGGCCGTGACGTTCACGACCTGCCCCGACTGCGACGGGACGCGGCTCAACGAAACGGCCCGGTCGTCGCGGATCCGGGGGATCAACATCGCCGAGGCGTGCAGGATGCAGGTCAGCGAACTGGCCGAGTGGCTCCGCGGCCTCGACGAGCCGTCGGTCGCGCCGCTCCTCGCCAAGCTGCAGCACCTGCTCGATTCCTTCGTGGAGATCGGGCTGGGCTACCTCTCGCTCGACCGGTCGACCGGGACGCTGTCGGGCGGCGAGTCGCAGCGGGTCAAGATGGTCCGCCATCTGGGCTCGCCGCTCACCGACGTCACCTACGTCTTCGACGAGCCCACCGCGGGGCTGCACCCGCACG
>CALBZE010000081.1 GCA_937889645.1 uncultured bacterium | reverse complement strand
GCACCAGGCGGTGATCGGCTCGCCCTCGACGTACTCCATGACGATGTAGGGCGTGCCGTCGTCGGCTACGCCGGCATCGAGGAGGCGGGCGATGTGCTCGTGCTCCAGGCGGGCGAGCACGCGCTGCTCCTGGCGGAAGCGGGAGAGGCGGATGGGGTCGCCGAGGACGCCACGGACCACCTTGATCGCGACCTGGAGGCCCAGGTCGTCCCGGACGGCGCGGTAGACGATCCCCATCCCGCCCTGGCCGATGGCTTCGAGGACCCGGTAGGGCCCTAGCGTGCGCCCGGTCAGGGGCGTCGTGGGCCCCTCCGCCGGGACCAGGCCGGCCGCGGCGGCGAAGGCGTCGGGCGTCATGCGCAGCGGCGCCGCGAGGTCTGCATCCTCGGCGAGGAGGGCGAGGACCTCGGCGCGCGTTGCGTCGTCCGGCGCATGTCGGGCGAGGAAGGCGGCTCGATCTTGCGGCGGGAGCGCGAGGGCTTCGTGGAAGAGGCGTTCGACGATGGCGTCGTCGTCAGGCATCCCTTGTCTCCGTCCCGCCTCGTAAGCGCCTGGAGAGCCACGCCCGGGCGAAGCGAAGGTCGCGGCCGACGGTGGCGACCGACGCCGAGACGGCTTCGGCGGTCTCTTCGAGGGTCAGCCCGGCGAGGAGGTGGCACTCCACGATGGCGAGTTGCCGTGGATTGCGCTCTCCGAGGGCCGTGAGAGCCTGATCGAGGTCGAGCAGCTCTTCCGGTGCGAGCTCCTTGTCTTCGACGATGGAGTTGTCGAGGGTGAAGAGGGGCTGGCCACCGCCGCGTTTGCCCGCAGAGCGCTGGGCCGCCGCATCGCGGAGGACTTGGCGCATGGCGCGGGCGGCGAGCCGGAAGAAGTGGGCCCGGTCGCGCACGTCCAGCTTGGCAGAAGCGGCGAGTTTCATGTATGCCTCGTGGACGAGCGCGGTCGCGTTGAGGGTTTCGCCGGCGCGGCCACGGCGGACAGTCGCGGCGAGGCGGCGGAGTTCGTCGTAGACGAGCTGGAAGGCGCGGCTGAGCGATTCGGGGTCGCCCGCGCGGATGGCCCCAATCAGGTCGTCCATGAGACCAACCTAGCGGACCAGGTTTCAATTTTCAATGTTCGTGGCGTCTCCCGGCGGCGGCGCGATCCTAGAGCCTCAGGCACGCCGGCCTTTGAGAGCGGAAACCAACGACGGGGAAATGCCGAAGAACCGGGCGATCTCTCCGGTCCTGTATCCTCGCTCCGCGGCCGCCCGGACAAGGCTCTCCCTCAATCGGGTCTTGCCTCGCGGCCCCCATCGACCGCGGAGTTCGGAAACGCTGGTGTCTGGCGAACGCTCCCTCAGAAGGCAAGCGATGAAGTCGCGTAGGTCAGGTGCCGGCGCGACCTGAGCCTCCCGGTCGCCGTCGGCACCGAATAGCTGGTTCCAGGACCAATCGCCCACAGCAGTCGATGGCCGAATCGGCATGGGGCCCACCGGGCGGCCGGTTTCGAGGTCCTCGCGATACCGATCCGCACGCATCCGCCACTCGACGTACGCGAGATATCGTTGCGCGAGCGCGTCGCGGGCGAGGAACGGCCGGTCCGCAAACATGCGCAACACCTGCTCCTGCGCCACGGGGTCGATCCCATAGTCGGCGGGGTTCGCCCCCGGCAGATAAGCTCCATGCGACGTCCACTCATACTCGAGCGTCGCGTCGCAAAGCCCTGCGCGCCATGGGTTTAGGTGCGTGTAAACGACGGCGGACCGAACATAGTCGGCGGACGCGCAAGGCCAATCGCGAAATCGTCGCCCGACGACGGAACCATCGATTCCATGGCGACGCTGAACCCGGAGGGCGACCCGTCGCATCAGCGGTTGCATGAACTCCGCGAGCGTCATTCTGCCCTGGCGAATGACGATGTGCAGGTGATTGGGCATCACGGCATAGGCGAGAAGCCGAGCGTCGGTGCGGGCCGCTGCCTGGCGGATGATCTCCACGATCGTCGTGCGCAGGCGCTCGTCGAACCACGGTTCGCGCCCGTGGGTGCGAGACACGAGGTGGAAGACCATGCCCGGAAGGTGCGGGCGCTTGCGACGTCCCATGCGGGCAGTATGCATCCCCTTACGGGGCACTGCGATAGGTTCTTGGGCCAGATGTAAATTCTGAAACGTGGTCCGGCAGGACGGCGGCGGCCGCCGCGGAGGCACGCGGCGCCCGGAAGGGGCGATCGCCGCGATGCTTCGAGGGTGGGCAGGGAGGAGTGAAGGGTGGTGCGGGCCAGGGTGGTGACGGCAG
>CALBZE010000080.1 GCA_937889645.1 uncultured bacterium | reverse complement strand
CCCCCGCCGCCGCAGGCGGCCGCCCCCCACGCGCGGCACGCGCGCCGCCCCAACGGCCGTCCCCCACGCGCAGTCGCCGGCCGCCCCCCCGCGCGTAATCGCCGGCCGCCCCCCACGCGTAGCCACCGGCCGTCCCCCGCGCGTACCCGCCGCCCGCCCCCGCGCACCAACCGGCCGGCAGCGCCGCCACGCGTCGCCTGCCCCCTGCCACACCCTCACAGCCACCCCTTCTCCCGCGCAATCCTCGCCGCCTCGACGCGGTTGCGTGCGCCGGTCTTCGCGATCGCCTCGGACAGGTAGTTGCGAACCGTGCCGGGCGAGAGCCCGAGGGTTCGGGCGATGCGGGTGCTGGACAGGCCGTCGCCGGCGAGGCGGAGGACCTGGCGCTCGCGGTCGGTCAGTGGGTCGCGTTCGGTCCATGCTTCCTGTGCGAGCTCCGGGTCGACGGCTCGGCCGCCGGCGTGGACGCGACGGATCGCGTCGGCAAGGGTTTCGGCCGGGTTGTCCTTGAGCAGGTACCCGGCGGCGCCGGCGTCGAGCGCGCGGCGCAGGTACCCCGAGCGCGCAAATGTCGTCAGGATGACGACGCGCGTGGGGAGGCCGCGGCGTCGGACCTCGGCGGTGAGCTCGAGGCCGGTCAGGCGCGGCATCTCGATGTCGGTCAGGAGGACGTCGGGCCGGAGCCGTTCGACGGCCTCCAATGCCTCGGCGCCGTCCGTCGCTCGGGCAATGACGTCGATGTCGGGCTCGATCGAGAGGAGCGCGGCGAGCGCGCCGAGCACCATCGACTGGTCTTCGGCGATGACGACCCGGATCATGCCGTTTCGGCCTCCGCGGTCGGTCTTGCGACGTCCGTCGCCGGTCCCGCGACGTTTGCGGCCGGTCCCGCGGCCGCGGCCGAGCGCGTGGCGTTCGCCGTACGTTGGACGGCGTTCTCCGACGATTGGGCGACTCCTTCGGCCGGCCGGGCGGCGGCCGCGGCCGCGGCGGGGATCGTGACGCGCACGCGGGTCCCGCCGCGCGGCGTGGCGCGGGCGACGTCGACGTGCCCGCCGAGCGCGCCGACGCGTTCGCGCATCCCGCGCAGCCCGCCGCCCTCGGCGTTGCCCGGGCCGCGGCCGTCGTCCTCGACCTCGAGGGCGTAGACGTCGTCGCGGGTGCGGATGCGTACGCGGCAGACGTTGGCGCCGGCGTGGCGGACCACGTTGGTGACGGCCTCGCGGAGCGCGAGGGCGAGGACCGCCTCGCGGCGGTCGGTTCCGCCGGCGAGCCGGTCGTCGGCGTCGATCTCGGCGCGGACGCCGGCGGCGCGGAGCAGTGTCCGCGCGCGGGCGACCTCGTCCTTGAGCGAGGCGCGGTAGCCGCCGATCGCCTCGCGCACGTCGCGCAGCGCCTCGCGGGCCACGCTCTCGATGTCCCGGACCTCGCCCTTCGCGCGGGGCGGGTCGCGGTCGATCAGCTTGGCCGCGAGCTGGGCCTTGAGCACGACGAGCGAGAGGGTGTGGCCGAGCACGTCGTGCAGGTCGCGGGCGATGCGCTCGCGTTCGGCGACGGCGGCCAGGTGCCGGATCTCTTCCTGCGCCAGGCGGAGCTGCTCCTGCGACCGGCGCACCCGCACGGCGTGGACGTTCGCCGACGCGATCGTCGGCACGAGCATGATCGCGGGGTGCCAGCGCGCGGCCGGAAGGCCGAGAACGATTCCCGCGAGGGGGATGGTGGCCGTGACGGCCGTGATCCCGATCACCGCGTGGCGCGTCGGCTCGAGGTGCCCGGCGAAGACGCCGGCGTAGATGAAGAAGACGATCGCGCCGAAGTTGTTCGGGAGCAGCGCTGCGCCGAGCAGGGTCTGCGCGGCGACGATCGCCGCGAGCCGACGGCCGCTCTCCCAGTACGCTCGGAAGTAGAGGAAGAGGAACGCGACGAGGCCGCCGGCGTCGACGGCGAGCAGCCCCGGGCTCGGGTCGCCGCTCCGCAGCCGGGACAGGGGGGCGGCGAAGTAGATCCCGAGGAACGCGAGCCAGACGTACGGCGTCCAGCCCACGTACGGGTCGTCGGGGATGAGCCGCAGGCGCTTTCCGCGGCCCGCGGCTTCGACCGCCGGGGCCGCGTCGCCGCGCGCGGCCTCGGCCGCCATGTCCCGCGCCGGCGCGATCGGCTCCGACATCCGGCCCGGCGGGTTCGCCATGCCGCGCGCCCCTTCCGTCACCACGCGCATCACCGCAGCCGCACGTCGTCGATGAAGAACTCGAACTCGCCGGGCGCGGGTCCGCCGGCGAAGATGATCGCCATCACGTCGGACCCGTCAACCCCGAAGTCGCTCCACGGCATGAAGACCTCGGCCCATTCGGCGCCGGCGGTGAAGGTCCGGGCGACGGGCGCGCCGCCGCGGGACTGCGCGAAGATCATGACGCGGTACGTCTTGCCGTCGCCGCGGGCGCGGAAGCGCACGCCGGGCACGGACGAGAGGTCCGCCGGCGCCATCGCGGTCGCGCCCGGCGACCACATCGCGCCGTACCAGGCGTAGGCGACGACGTCGGAGATCGTGCCGGCGATGCGGAGCGCGTGGGCGCTCCCCTCCGCGCCGCCCGCCACCACCTCGACCGTCCCGGTCGACCGGCCGCCGGCCATCGCGTCCGAGGTCGGGATCCATTCGGTTCCGAAGCGCGCGGCGAGGGTTCCGTTCTCGAAGTCGCTGACGATGCCGTGCTCGAGGCCCTGGGGCGGCCGGCCGATGGCCATGGCCGCGCGCGCGACCTCCTCCGCGTAGGCGGTGCGGTCGAAGGCGACGCCGCCCTTCCAGACGCCGGCGATCCGACGCGTCGCGCGGATGTCGCTCGTCGGGTCGCCGTCGACCAGGACCAGGTCGGCGCGCAGCCCCGGCGCGATGCGGCCGCGGTCGTCGAGGCGGAAGAGCTTCGCGGGGATGCTCGTCGCCGCGGCGAGCGCCTCGGCGGGCGAGAGCCCGGCCGCGACGAGCAGCTCGAGTTCGTGGTGCATCGATGCGCCGTGCGCGGTGCCGGGGTTCGGCGCATCCGTCCCGGCCACGATCGGCACGCCGGCCGCGCGGAGCTGGCGGACGGTCACCTCGGCCGCGGCGTACGAGAGCGGCGGGCGGCCCTGCCCGCCCGGGAACCGCTGCGCGAGCCCGGCCCGCGCGTTGAGGCTCAGGTACGGCTCGATCGCCGGGTCGGCCGCGAGCGACGCGGCGTCGGGACGCCCGGCGTCGCCCGCGCCCGCGATGCTCGCGAGCACGGTGAGCGTCGGGACCACGAACGCGCCGCGCTCGGCGACGAGCCGGGCGAAGTCCGGGTCGGGCCGGCGATCGAGGAAGAGGTGGACGAGCGCGTCGGCGCCGGCTTCGACCGCCATGCGCGCGTCCGCCGCCGTGCCGACGTGCGCCACGGCGAGACGGTCGCGGCGGTGCGTCGCCTCGACGACCGCGCGGACGAGGCGCGCGTCCAGCGTCGCGAAGCGGATGCCGTAGGCGGAGCCGTCGTCGACGACGAGCTTGATCCAGTCGGAGCCCTCGGCGAGCCGCGCGTCGACGAACGCCTGCGCCGAGTCGGGCGACGCGATCGTCGGGATCTGCAGCCCGTACTCGGTCCCGTGCCCGCCCGGCGCGGTCACGAGCGTGCCGGCGGAGAAGATGTCGGCGCGGCCCGGCGCGCCGGTCTCGAGCTGTTCGGCCTTCCACCGCGCGGCCTGGCGATGGTCGGTGAACATGTCCAGCTCGGTCGTCACGCCGAAGACGAGCGCCTCGCGCAGCGCGTCGCCGAACGCGTGGGTGTGCGCGTCGATCAGGCCGGGGAGGAGTGTCTTCCCCGCGGCGTCGATCACCTGCGCGCCGGCGGGCGCGTCGAGCCCGGCGCCGATCCGCTCGATCCGGTCGCCGCGGACCAGTACGTCCACGCGCTCGTGCACGCGCTCGCCGTCGAAGACGCGGGCGTTGCGGAAGAGGAGCGTCGTCTCGGCCTGCCCGTCCGCCGGCTGCGCCTGCTGCGCCGCGGCGGGGCGCGCAACGGGCAGCGTCAATGCCAGCGCGAACGGCAGCCATGCGAATCCGCTCGTTCGGCGCCGACCCGGACGGGACCGCCCACGAGCGGCGGGGCATTCCCTGATCGTCGTCGCCATGTCGCCTCCTTGCGTGGATCGTTGGCCCGCTCGCCGTCCGGCGCCGCGGCGTCGATGGAAGGATAAGGGATCGTCGGGGCGGGGAGTAGCATCATTCGTCACGATGGATGGGTGACAGTTGTCAGGGGCTCGCTTGATCCCCCCGAACCGACCGGATTATCTTCGAGATCCCGGACCCGAAGCCGAGGCCCCCAATGGCGGCTCCCCACGACGGCGGTCCCGACAAGGCCGCCGTGACCGCACTTCTCGCCGAAGCCGACGCCGGCAACGTGGACGCCCTGAACCGGCTGATCCCGCTCGTCTACGACGAGTTGCGGAAGATCGCGCACGCCCAGCTCCGGCGCGAACGTTCGGACCACACGCTGAACACGACGGCGCTCGTCCACGAGGCGTACCTGCGCCTGGTCGACCAGACGCGCGTGCAGTGGCGCGACCGCGCGCACTTCTTCGGCGTCGCGGCGCTGGCCATGCGCCGCATCCTGGTCAACTACGCCGAGGCGCGGCGGGCGGCGAAGCGCGGCGGCGGCGCGGCGCCCGTCCCGCTCGACGAGGCGGCGCTCGTCCTCGACGACCGCCAGGTCGACGAGCTGCTCGCGCTCGACGAGGCGCTCGGCCGGCTGAAGGAGTTCAACCCGCGAGGCGCGCAGGTCGTCGAATACCGCTTCTTCGCCGGACTCGGCTACGACGAAATCGCGGCGCTCATGAACACCTCGTCGATCACCGTGCGCCGGGCCTGGGACGCGGCCCGCGCGTGGCTGCGCCGTGAGCTCGCCGACGGGCTCCCCGACCGCGAGGGCGGCCCGTTCGCCCCCGCCGAAGCGTCGTCATGAAGCCGACCGACCCGACGGCCGAACGCTGGGCGCGCATCGAGGCGCTCTTCTCCGAGGCGGTCGAACTGCCGGCCACGGAACGGGCCGCGTTCCTCGAGCGCGTCGAACCGGACCCCGCGCTGCGCGCCGAGGTCGAGGCGCTCCTCGCCGTGCACGACGCGCCCACCGACGGCCTGCTCGACGAGACGCCGCCGTGGGTGCGGGCGTGGGACGGGGAGGACGACGGTGGTGCGGGCGGCGGCGGGTTCGCGGGTGGGCCGGGCGCCGCGGGCAAGGCGGGCGGCCAAGACCTCGCGGGCGGCGCATGGGCCGGCGACGCCGCGCTCGACGTCGCCGTCGCATCCGACCCGACGCCCGACCCCGACCTCCCCGACCGCATCGGCCCCTACCGCATCGAGCGCCTCCTCGGGCGCGGCGGGATGGGGCGCGTCTACCTGGCCGAGCACGAGGCTGCCGATTTCCGCCGGCAGGTCGCGATCAAGCTCGTGCGACGCGGGCTCGACACCGACGACGTGCTGCGCCGGTTCCGCGCGGAGCGCCGGATCCTGGCGTCGCTGGACCACCCGAACATCGCGCGCTTGCTCGACGTCGGCGCGACGGACGACGGGCTGCCGTACCTGGTCATGGAGTACGTCGACGGCGTCGACATCCTTGAGCACTGCCGCCGCCACGCGCTCGACATACCGGCGCGCCTCGCGCTCTTCCAGGACGTCTGCGCCGCGGTCCACCACGCGCACCAGCGGCTCCTCGTCCACCGCGACCTCAAGCCAGGGAACATCCTGGTCACGTCCGGCGGCGTGCCGAAGCTCCTCGACTTCGGGATCGCGAAAATCCTGGACCCCGAGCAGACGGACGGGCACACGACGCGCCTCGCCGAGCGACGGCTCACGCTGCGCTACTCCGCGCCCGAGCAGCTCCGCGGCGAGCGAGTGACCACGGCGTGCGACGTCTGGGCGCTCGGCGTCCTCCTCTACGAGCTGCTCGCCGACCGGCACCCCTTCGGCGACGCGGGCGAGCGCACGCAGGAGGAGCTCGTCCGCGAGATCCAGGACCGCGACCCGCCGCCGCCGTCCGCCGTCGCGCCGCCGGAGCGCCGCCGCGCCATCGCCGGCGACCTGGACACGATCACGACGAAGGCGCTGCGCAAGGAGCCGGGCGAGCGGTACGCCTCCGTCGCCGCCTTCGCCGACGACGTGCGGCGTCATCTGGAGGGGCTGCCGGTCGAGGCGCGGCCGGCAACGATCGGCTACCGGGTCCGGAGCTTCGTGCGACGGCATCGCGTGGGGGTCGCGGGCGTGGCCGCGGCGTTCGTCGTGCTGGCCGGGTTCAGCGCGGTGACCGCCCGGCAGGCGCGGCAGCTCCGCATCGCGTCCGAGCGGATCGCCGCCGAGCGCGACAAGGCGTTCGAGGTCCGGACGTTCCTCCTCGAAACCTTCGGGATCACCGGGCCCGCGCAGCCGGGCGCGGACAGCGTCGCCGTGCGCACGCTCCTCGACCGACGGGCCGCAAGCCTCGACGAAGCCTTCTCCGCCGACCCCGCGCTCCGCGCCGAGATGCGCGGCGTCCTGGCCGAGGCGTACGAGCAGCTCGGGCTCCACGCCGACGCGCTACCGCTCGCGCGCAGGGCGCTCGACGAGAAGCGGGAACTTTACGGCGACGTCCACCCCGACGTCGCCGCCGCGCTCACCCTCCTCGGCTGGATCCTGCACCAGAGCGGCGATCTGCCCGCGGCGGACTCGGTGCTGCGCGAGGCCGTTCGCGTCGGGCGGCTGGCGTTCCCGGACGAGGGCGACGCACGGCTGGCGCGCGCGCTGAACGACCTCGGCGTCGTCCTCGAGGCCCGCGGCGATTACGACGGCGCCGCCGAGGCGTACCGCGAGTCGCTCGCGATGCGGCGCCGGCTCCTCGGTGACGGGCACGTCGGCGTCGCCGTCACCACCAGCAACCTCGCCGTCGTGCTCTACCGCCGCGGCGACCTGGACGGTGCGGCCGCGACCGCCGCCGAGGCCGTCGAGGCGTTCCGCCGCGCCCTCGGCGACGACCACCAGCGCACCCTCATCGCGCTCGGCAACCTCGCCGTCTTCAACGGGCTACGCGAGGACCACCGCGGCGCGGCCGACGCCTGGGAGCGCATCCTCCAGCGCCACCGCCGCGTCCTCGGCGACCGCCACGCCCAGACCGCGTACGCCATGATGATGCGCGCGAACCACCTCGCGCGGCTGGAACGGTACGCCGAGGCCGAACCGCTCGCCCGCGAGGCGCTCGAGATCCACGGCGCGGCGCTCGGCCCGCGTCACGAGCGCACCGCCCTGAACCTCCGCGTCCTGGGCGACATCGAACTCGCGCTCGGCCGCCCCGACAGCGCCGTGGCCCGCTACGCCCGCGCGCTCGACGTCGTGCGCGAGACGCGTGGGCCGGCCCATCAGGAGGTCGCCGCGCTGCGCCTGCGCGAGGCGCGGATCCATGACGAGCGCGGCGACGACGTCGCCGCCGAAGCCGCCTACCGCGACGCCGTTCGCATCTTCACCGACGCGCTCGGCGCGGGGCACTACCTGACCGTCGACGCGTCGCTCTACCTCGTGGAGTTCCTTGCCGCGCGGGGCCGCAGCGCACCGGCCGCCGCGCTCGCCGCCGAACTCGCGCCCGCCGTCGACTCCCTCGCCGCCCGCTTCACGGCGCTGCACGAGCGGCTGAACGCCGCCCGGGAGCGGATCGGCGACGGGCAGTGATCACTTCCGCTCCGATTTCCTGCGTAATCGACTGAGCGGCGTGCCCGGTCCCCTCGATCGGGCGCACCGCGCTCCGTCTCGCCTCGACCGAGGCGGGGCGCATCGACTCATGGCTCGGGAGATCGGAGTATGCTCAGCTCGAGGCGATCAGTCGCTGCCGTGGCCGCGCTCCTCGCGGCCGCGCTCCTCGTCCAGGCCTGCGGAGACGACGGGGGCGATTCGCCGTCCGGCCCGCCGGCCAGCTACACGCTTACCGTCACCCTCCTCGGGATCGGCACAGGCACCGTCACCAGCTCACCCGCCGGGATCGACTGCAAGGCCGACGGCGGCACGTGCGCCGCGAGCTACGACGAGGGAACGCAGGTCACCCTCACGGCCACGCCGGGGCAGGGGATGCAGTTCACCGGCTGGAGTGGCGACGGGAGCGGCACGACCACGCGCACCGTGACGATGGACCGCAACCGTGCGGTCTCCGCGTCGTTCGACGACCCGGACAAGGCGGTGCAGCAGATCGGCTCGCAGGGGGGCACCGTCGCCTCGAGGGATGGCGACGTCACGCTCTCCGTGCCGGCCGGCGCGCTCTCGAGCACCACGGAGATCACGATCGAGACGATCGACCCTGACGACCTGGGCGCGGAGTGGGAGGAGCTCCGCGCGGCCGGGCAGATCGGCGCGGCCTACGAGTTCGGGCCGGACGGTCTCACCTTCGACACGCCGGCCACCATCACGCTCGAGGCGCAGCAGGTCGGTACCGACGGCGACACGATCAGGGTGTCGCTCGCACCGATCTTCACCAGCGAAGACGGGGCGGCCGTGCCGCTCGACGACCTTGCGGTCGAGGTGGACCTCGCCGCGGGCACCGCGGTCACGAGCGGGAAGATCTCCCACTTCTCGCCGATCGTGATCACCAAGTACGATCAGGGTCGGCGGATCAAGGTCATAGCATGGGAAGAAGCCGAGGTGGGGGAGACGTTCTACTTCACACTGCAGACGGACGGGCAGGGGACCCAACTGGAACTCCAACTGGAACTGTCGTTGGCCACCACGGGAGCGGTCGAGCAGTTCGGGAATCCTGTGTATTACGGCACGGACCCCGTGTTCGCGCAGCTCCAGCTGCGCTGCAAGGAGGCGGGGCAGCACACGTACGACGTCCGGTTCCGGGTGATTCCGCCGGAGGGATCTGCCTCGGGTCCATTCGACGGCAGGTTCGAGAACGTGGCCGTGAGCTGCGTCACCCCGCCGCCGGTCGCCGAGCGGTACCACCAATTCGAGCTCGAGACCGTGTTCTATCTCGAGGCGATGTTCATCCCGGCCGCCTACACGCATGCGTTCATCTCCCCTGAGAAGGGGCAGAGTTCACGGGACCTCGGCGGGTCGTGGACTCGGGTCGGCCGGGTCGCCTCGGCGGCCGACGACGAGGCCGAATGCCCGCTCGTCCTCATGGCGGGCACGGGCGGCGCCGTGGCCGTGGACCCGTGCGACGGCACGGTCCTGAGGGAGTTCCCGGTGGTGGGGAGCCAGAACTTCGACGTGCTCGTGCTCCCGGCCCCGATGGAGGACAGGCACGTGATGCTCATGAGCGGCGTGGGCGCCTTGTCCTGCAGCCTCTTCGATAGTGGCGAGCTCGGGATGTGCGTGCTGGACTCGGGCACCTACCCCGATGCGCTCCTGATCGACGCCGCCGACCCGGGCGCGGGCGCCATCGTCGTCCGCTACCCGGGAACG